>JAURKN010000117.1 GCA_030831725.1 Ferruginibacter sp. | reverse complement strand
TACCCTTCATCCGTCAGTTTTTGAAGTCCGATTTTGGCTGCTCCGGCCGGACCTATATTCTTTCCTACCCTGTGATACTCTAATTTGGGATGATTCAATTCTTCGATACACTGCTGGGTTTTTGAAGAGATGCTGTTGTCGACAACAAGTATCTTTTCCGGCGGATAAGTTTGTTCGAATATTTTATTGATGGTATCTGGAAGAAGATGCGACCTCTCAAAGGTCATGATGAAAGCCGCAAAGCGAATGTTGGGAGGAATGGTTTGCATGTTATTGGATATTGGAGGATATAGGTTTCCATTTTCGTCGCATGAGTAATGGATGCATCGATATCATGCATTGTAAAATGGATTTCAAATTGGTTTTTCGGGTTTTCCATGTCAAAAAAAACAATCTTCGTGCCTCGTCGTACATCCCTAATCTGGCTGCAGAAACAGCAGCCACACTCAAAAACAGGCGCTTCACTTCAGGGTTCTGGTTGAAATAATGCTGATGCTTCGCTAATATATGAAGATTTGATTGAAGTTTGTTCTTGATTTGCTTGCTTCCTCCGGTCTCGGATTCATTGTAAATCAAATTGTGATGGTCTACAAATCCCCAGTTTTTGTCCTCCGCCATCATTCTGAATTTGAGTTCTGTATTTTCTCCGTACTTGATGGCTTCATCAAAACCGCCCAGTGACCTGAACCAATCTGTCTTTATCGCCCATGTGCCGGGAATGGAGATGCCTTTGTCCTTCCCCCCATTTTTATAAGGATCTAAACACGATACTTTCTTAATACCTCCTCCCGGTTTTCTCACCGTCATGCTGCAGCAAAGTAAAGAGAATCCTTGGTCTGAGAGATTCTTGAAATCTGCAAGCCATTCAGGCAAAACTTCATCATCACTATCCAGAAAAATCAAATACGATCCTTTTGCTTTGGAAGCTCCGTGATTCCTGGCGGCGCAAACTCCTTTGTTTTCCTGATGATGGTAGTAAATGGTGCCTGATGTAATATATCCGGTAAGCTTTTCTTTCGTATCATCACTTGATCCGTCATCTACAACAATGATCTCATAGGAATTGAATGTTTGTCTGAGTAAAGACTCGATGGCATGGACGATTTGTCCGGAGCGATTATAAGTAGGTATGACAATCGAGAAAAGAGGCATGTTTTGTATAATCAGGATTTTGACATTTTTTCAAAGAATGAATTATATTTTCCAATTACCTTTTCCATGGTAAAATCCGATTTTACTTTTATTTTCTGTTTTTCACCCATTGTATTTCTGAGTGCGTCATCCGAAAGCAGTTGAATCGCTTTATCCGCATATGACGCAGGCAATTTGTCTTGCAATACGAATCCGGTTGTCCCATTGTCAACACATTCTTTGATACCGCCTACATCTCCGGATACAGTGGGAATCCCCATAAATCCACATTCCAACACCACGCCGGGAAGTCCTTCGGTATCACTGGACAAAATAAGCAAATCGGAGGCGGCAATAAAGGGAACGACATCCTTCTGATAACCGCAAAAACGGATGTTGTCACTTAATCCCAAAGAGATTGTTTTTTGTTCTGTTTCTGTTTTTAAGATTCCATCCCCTACGATAAGTGCCTTTATTTCAGGTATGCTTTGTTTGATGAGATGGATGATTTCTATGAAACGATCCGGCCTTTTTTGAGGGGTTAGGTTTCCCAGAAACAAAACGACTTTTTCGTTTTCACCAAGCCCCAACTGAGATCTGGATTGATTTCTTTGTGGAGATGATCTGAACTTATCATCATTGATGGCCCTATGTATTACTGTGGATGGCTTATTGAATCCGTGCAAAGAAATCATATCATTCAGAGAGGCTGCGCTTACACCGACAGCAGCATCTATTTGTGAGAGCACGAGATTTCTGTAATACCATTGTTTCACAGGATTTCGATTCCAGAATTTTGGACTATCAATTATTCTGTAAATCCATTTTATGGAAGATGGTAAAAATAATTTTGCAGCGGCACCGTATTTAAGTGTACGAGACCCATTGAGCAAAATGATATCCGGCTTAAATTGACGTATGACCTTGATTAATTTGATGAGTAACCCGGGATGAATGGTTGGAACTTTCTCAAAAAGATGCGACTCATTCCCATTCAACTCCGAATCTTGCTGCTGCAAGTCCAGTTTAACATCCTCGTTGTATTCGTAGAGGTATACTTTTTTTACTGCCGTATTTCTTTCTTCAAACTGTCTGCTCAGATCATCCAAGAAAACCTGTGCCCCTCTTCGAATGGGCTTGGTGTCTAAAAAAAGTATCTTCATTCCGGAAATTGAGATTTGCATAAAGTTACTTCATTCCCGAAAACAAAAAACCAGTTTTACATTAAGTTTTTGCATACTCATGAAGTTACTCTTCCCCAAACCAAACCCGGATAAGTCATCACATCCAGATAATAATTCTGAATATAATATGACTTACGAAATAAGAATTTTGGCAATAGCTTGATGGAATAAAACAAGGCAACAGCAGTTGCACGAATAAGCAAATATGATTTTTCGAAAAGACTCAATTTCTTCCCTTTGGAAAGCTGTTTATCCCTTCCCTTTCCAACAAATCTCCTCCATTGCCATTTCAAGGTGTATTTATACTCTGCCACAAGATGATCCATTTTCCAAGCTGGTTCGAATCCGATGACATATCCTTTTTCTCTCATTTTATCCTGAAGATAATTTTCCTCTCCGTAGCCCACCACATTTCCCCTCATGCCCAATTCCGGTGGAAACCCACCACATTCGAGCAGTTTGGATTTGTCAAAAGCACAGATGCCTCCAGCGGCATAATCATTTGATTTCAACACTCCTAAATCCGCTCTGAGCAAGGGCATTTTTCCAAACTGATCAGACAACCATTTCGGCTTTGGCGTTCTGTACCAGGGATAAAACATACCACCAAACCCATCAAACATTCCTGCATCTATGGTCTGCAACATTACCCGAACAAAGTCAGCATGTGCCTTTGCATCATCATCCATAAAACAAACCCAATCATATTTCGATTCTGCAACACCTCTGTTTCTGGCATGACTCAATCCAATCTTATTTTCATAGGCATAACAAATTTTATTGCCTTTAGCAATAAAATCCAGCACCACTTGTTTGGTATGGTCCGTTGACGCATTATCTACGACAATGATTTCGACTTTTTCGAAACCAATATCCTGTGTGGTGAATGAATGTAAACATTCCTCAAGCAATGCGGCTCTGCTTTGTGTGCATATGATGATGGAGCATCCTTTCATAATTGAGAAATTCTATTAACAGCCTTTTTCTGCCTGAAATCTAATTTGTTTCAATTTGTTATCCAATTGTCGGTTTTTCCATTTTCCCCAAAATCCCCAACGATATAGATTCTGGTTTTTTTTATGAAACTCAAAAACATATTCCATACAAGTGTGCTGAAATGATTCGCTGAAATACGTCTGTTTGAAAAACTGATTAAACAATGGCGGGAATTTTGTCAATATATCCTCGACATCTTTTTTCCGATACCAATTTTTGAAAGTCATAAAAGAATTCATATGTCTGAATTCATGAGGTTCAAACAAAAACTGATAATCTCTGCTTTCTTTCCTGAATTTTTCAAGGGCCAAATCAATATCGCCTTGCATGATGGTCAATCCCAAACATTGAATGAGCCTGATCTTTACTGCCTCTTTCACATCATACTCCAGATCTTCATTGAAGATTGATTTTCTTTGTATTCTTTGGTCAAAAGAGGGAATGCGTTCAATCACTTTTACTGTATTTTCATACATTCTCCAGGGATTGCGTGTCATGCTCATGGAATTATATCTATATGCCACCCATGGTTCTCTAACGGTAAATCTTGGCACCCCCATTTTCGCAACTCGAATCCAAAAATCCCAATCTTCAGCACTTTTCAAACTTGGATCAAAATCGCCTGCTTCCTTTGCTGCTTTCGACGAAATGAAAAAACTCAAAGGTGGACCAGGATTTCCCTTGAAAACATTTTTTAGAAATAAACCTTCTTTTTCTAAAAGCCATCCAGAACGAATAATTTGATTTGATTCATCAACAAGTTCATGACCAGTTTGAAACAATTCAAAATCAGGATGGGCATGAATGGTTTGATGTAATTTGTTCAAACATCCGGGAAGCAGATAGTCGTCGGAATCATGAAAATTTAACCATTTCCCGGAAGCATTTCTGATTCCTGTATTTCTTGCAGCCGACAACCCAAGATTGTTTTGATGAATCACTTTTATTCTACTGTCTGTACTGGCAATATTGTCCGCTACCGTACCTGAATCGTCTGTTGAGCCATCATTTA
>JAURKN010000116.1 GCA_030831725.1 Ferruginibacter sp. | reverse complement strand
TGCATTTCCAGTCTTGCTTACCATGTAGGGTAAACGCCCATTGAGGGTAATTTCTATCTGACACGTTCAACACGATAAACAGATCATTTTTCGGATCCTTGTCTTTCCTTCTGTACGCTATTACACCTTCATTCCTGTGTTTTAACAACATCCATTCAAATCCGGCAGGATCAAACTGCATTTCAAATAAAGCCGATCCATTTTTATACAAGTGAGAGAGCGTTTTTACGCAGTCTTTCAATTTTCGATGAGAAACATGCTGTAAAAGGAACCAGTCAAGCTCGGATGATTCATTCCATTCCGATGTTTGGGCAAATTCGTTTCCCATGAACATCAGTTTAGCCCCGGGGTGTGTATACATATATGCATACAACAACCTCAAAGTGGCGAATTTTTCGTGCTCATTTCCGGGCATTTTGTAAATCATCGGACTTTTACCATGTACGATTTCATCATGACTCAAAGGCAACATGAATTTTTCGTCATAGAAATACATGATACTGAATGTAAAAAGATTCTGAAGTTGGGTTCTATGATGGTGATGTGTTTTGAAGTAACGGAATGTGTCATGCATCCACCCCATCATCCATTTCATGCCGAAGCCAAAACCACCTTTCTCCAAAGAATCGGTGATTCCGGGCCAGTCGGAAGCTTCTTCCGCTATGATTTGAATATCTGGAAAATCACGATACAATACAGCGTTCATCAGTTTTAAAAAATCGATGGCTTCAATATTCTCTCTGCCACCATACTCATTGGGCGTCCAACTTCCTTCAGGCCTGGAGAAGTCAAGACGAATGATTGAGTTTACCGCATCCACCCTTAACCCATCCGCATGGAAGACATCCAACCAAAACCTGGCACTGCTGATGAGAAAGGAACGAACCTCTCCTCTTTTGTAGTTGAATATGTAACTGTTCCAATCAGGATGAAATCCTTTGCTCATATCCGCATACTCATAGGTGTGAGCGCCATCAAATTTGTATAATCCATGAGCGTCACCTGGAAAATGAGAAGGAACCCAATCCAATATCACGCCAATGTCTTCTCTGTGCAATGCATCAATCAGACTCATTAATTCGTCGGGTGTTCCAAAGCGAGAGGTAGCAGCAAAAAAACCTGTGCATTGGTATCCCCAGCTTTTGTCGTAAGGATGTTCCATGACCGGCATGAACTCAACGTGTGTGAAACCCATATCCTTGATATAAGGAACCAGCAACGCTTCGAGCTGCTTATAACTGTTGAAACTTTCCTCGTTTGTACCATCCGGCCTCATCCAGCTTCCCAGATGCAATTCATACACATTCCAGGGCGCATCCAAGGCATTTTTTCGTTTTCGCGTCTTCATCCATTCATCATCCTCCCATTCATAAGTAAACTGCCAGGTTTTGGATGCCGTCTTCGGTCGAAGCTCAGCAAAAAAAGCATAGGGATCCGCTTTCCATAAGCTTTTCCCGTCTATGCTTGTAATGTGGTATTTATAGTTTGAAGAAATTAATACATCCGGAATAAACCCCTCCCAGATACCGGAGCGATCCAACCGTGCGAATAAGGGATGCGTGTCTGTTCCCCACTCATTAAAGTCTCCGGCGACACTAACCCTTTCTGCGTGAGGAGCCCAAACACAGAAATAGTAACCCTTTTTTGCATGTACACTAATCTCATGTGCTCCGAAATATCGGTATGCATCACATAGTCGGCCTTCCTGAAATAAACGAATGGATTCATCATCTAGGAATGAATAATGCCATACATTCTTTCCGGTGTCTACAAAAAAATCATCCTCATATGCCATTTTAAGTGATTTTAGACCGCTTATACCATTCTCGGTCACACTAAAGATAAGATAACTAATTTTGCACCTGAAATTCTATTCTTATCACGGAACCCTTATTTCATGAACCAGAAAATAATCGGCTTTTTCATTTTCATTCTCGTTTCTTTCTCCACAAAGGCCCAAAATGCAAACATACAAGGCAGGATCATTGATACAGCTACCGGAAAGGCCGTGCAGAATGCAGTTGTCCTTTTCCTCAATGAAGGCGATTCTTTACTCGTTTCTTTCTGCAGAACAGACAAAAATGGCAATTTCAACATATCAGGGCAGAAAGCGGGAAAAAGAATCATGATGATCACCCACCCTCTTTTTGCTGATTATGTAGACAATGTTACCATTTCGGAAGGAAACAACAACCTGAAATCCTTTCCAATTACCAGCAAAAGCAAGCTGCTGGAAACCATAATTGTTCGTACAGGTGGAGCGATTAAGATAAAAGGAGATACCACCATTTACACGGCTGACAGTTTTAATGTAAGTGCCAATGCGAATGTGGAGGAACTGTTGAAGAAGCTGCCTGGGATTCAAGTGGATAAAAGCGGAGAAATCAAAGCGATGGGTGAAAAAGTGGAAAAGGTCCTCGTGGATGGAGAAGAATTTTTCGGAGATGATCCGGGAATGGCTGTTAAAAACTTGAGGGCTGACGCCGTGAAAGAGGTTCAAGTGTTCG
>JAURKN010000115.1 GCA_030831725.1 Ferruginibacter sp. | reverse complement strand
TAATTTTCAACACCAAATTCAATAAATGTTTTATTTTTTATTGGCAAGTGAGAAATGAGAAACTGTATGATTCCATCGTCTCCGAATTGGGAAAAAACCTGAAATTCAACATCGCTCAGTTTTTTTACATCTTTTTTTTCATTGTTCAGCCTCGCCTGGATCTGCCCCATATTGATTCTGGCATCTTTGTAATCATTCATGGCCTTACTGTGAATGAACTCAATTTTCCTGTAACTAACCAGGGATTCTTTTATGGACTTTATGATTTTAGAGAGCATGTTATTCAATTTTACCTTTTAGTTTCTGTAAAGGTTTGATGGGGAATAAAATAGCCATAGTGCGAACCTTCGAACAACGACATATCGCTACCTTCATCAACGATTGTTATGGGACATATCATTTCTGCCATATCTATCACTTTCCCATTACCAATAAAAACCACCAGTCTGAAACAATAGTTGTTGGGAGCCAGCAATCGGGAAGGAAATTCTACCATAAAAGATTTTTCTTCTGTGTCGGCATTGAAATGATTTCCCATTTCTTCTATAAATGTGCTGAGATAATCACCGGTTCTGCTCTGTATAGTACAGGAGAACCTGACATTCGGATTCGCTATGTTTTTTCTTATGACGAATTTGAGTCTAACCTTTTCAGAAAGTAAAAAATGGGTTGAAGAAGCACCCGATTCATTTACAGCTTCACAGGAAAGAATGACATAATCCTTGTTTTCATCTGATGCGACGTAAGAAACCTGTTGTTGCTGTTGATCCAGATAAAATTCAATTGCAGGAACCGTGTCGCCGGTAAAACTGACTGAGCCTTTATTTAGTACCACAGCTTTTTTGCAGAGTTGTGATATGAGTCCCATATTGTGACTCACAAAAAGTACTGTTCTTCCATGACTTTTGCTGATGTCTTCCATTTTGCCCAGACATTTTTTTTGAAATTGGGCATCACCTACAGCCAGCACCTCATCAACGATTAAAATTTCCGGCTCTAGATGTGCTGCTACAGCGAATGCCAGTCTAACATACATGCCACTGCTGTATCTTTTTACCGGGGTATCCAAAAAGGTTTCAATATCTGCAAAATCAACGATGGCATCAAAATGTCTTTTGATTTCGTCTCGCTTCATTCCCAAAATCGCTCCATTTAGAAAGATGTTCTCCCGTCCTGTCAATTCGGGGTGAAACCCGGTTCCCACCTCAAGAAGTGAAGCCACCCTACCCTTGATCTTTATGGAACCGGATGTTGGCTCAACGATTCTTGAAATCACTTTCAACAAAGTACTTTTCCCTGCTCCGTTGCGACCGATAATTCCGATTCGATCTCCTTGTTGTACATCAAAAGAAACATTTTTCAAAGCCCAGAAGTCAACTTCATTTTTATGTGTTTGAGGTCTCCATCCGGAGAAAGAAAATATTTTTTTTGCCTTGGAAGACACGACATCACGCAGAGCTGTATAACTCTCCTTCCCGCCCCCGTGAAGATGGTAACATTTTGAAAGGTCTCTTATTTCTATAATGTTCGACAAAACGTTGTTTTATATATGATCAGCAAATGATTTTTCTGTTTTTCGAAAATATCGAATTCCTGCATAAAACAGAAAGAGGATTACAGATATTGATATGGCAAAAGAAGTCCAATGCATTTCTTCCCCTAAAATCGCCCATCTGAATCCATCAATTATTCCTACCATGGGATTGAGTGCGTATAAATAGCGCCATTGATCTTGAATCAATGCGCTGCTGAATCCTACCGGTGTAATGTATAATCCAAATTGAATGATGAAAGGAATGATGTATCTGAAATCCCTGTACTTCACATTTACAGCGGTAAGATATAAACCGAGACCGATGGAGAAAATGAATAAGAAGATTATGAATACAGGAAGTAATAGTATTTTCAAAGTAGGAGGATATTGAAAGTATACCATTAAAATCAGCATGATGCAGAATGAAATGAAAAGATCAAGCAGACTCGTTATCACCGCACTTGCGGGAATGATTATTCGGGGAAAATAGACCTTGGTAATGAGATTCGCATTGCCAATCAAACTCGAACTGGATTCACTCAACGCATTACTGAAAAATTGCCAAGGCAGCATGCCTGCAAAAACCATGAGCATGTATGGTGATTGTCCCGGATTTTCAAGCTTTGCGATTCTGGAAAATACGACCGTGAATATGGTAGCTGTGAGCAATGGACGGATGATGCTCCACGCCGCTCCGAGAACAGTTTGTTTGTATCTGACCTTAATATCTCTCCAACTAAGGATATAGAACAATTCCCGGTATTTCCATACATCGGTCCAATAATGTTTGGCAGTCTTTCCAGGTTCGATGACCAGGTCCCAATCATTGTTGTCCCTATAATCTTCTTTTAATTCCATAGTTTACAAACTTGTCCAATGAATTTTCAAAGTGTTCGTATCAAACGAGCAGGATTGCCCGCATAAATGCCCTTGATTAAAATATCTTTTGTGACCACCGCACCTGCACCGATTACACAATCGTCAATGATCTCCACCGGCAAAATAGTAGCATTGGATCCGATGGATACGCGATTTCCGATGACAGATCTACCCCATTTCGATTTGTCTCCACCTGCGGGTTTTCCATCTCTAAAAAGATCATTTACGAACATGACTCCATGTCCTATGAAACAATCTTTCCCGATAATGACGCCTTCACAAATAAAGGAATGGGATTGAATTTTTGTCGATTCCCCTATTTTTACTGCTTGTTGAATTTCGACAAATGGTCCAATTTTACAATTATTCCCTATATCACAACCATACAAATTTACTGGCTCAACCACAACAACACCCTCTCCAAACTGAACGTTCTTTATTCCGGCACTCAAAATCGTTGGCTTATTCATACGGTTATTTTTCTTCTTTTGTACATTTCCTCAATAATTTCAACTGTTTTCATAGCTTCAAAAACACTGGTATCCATCATGGAATTACCCTCCAGCACGTCAACCACATTTTGATATACCTTATCGTGATTACTCATACTCCCCGTATAATTGCCATATTGATTCGCCGGATTACCTGAAGGTAAATATATTTGATCTATCCCATCGACACTATGGTATTCAAGTTCGTTCAGGTATTGTCCTCCGATTTTTACCGTACCTCGTTCTCCAAAAACGAAAATCGAACCTTCCATGTTCTTCATGTACGCATTTACGTTGTAATTGAGGCTACCTATGGCACCTGAATTGAATCTGACATGCACTGAACCTGAATCTTCAAATTCGATGATGCCTTTGTGGTTTGAATTTTCCATCATGACGGATTCAACCTTCATATCACCAAACAACCAAACCATCAGGTCGACAAAATGGCTGAATTGGGTAAATAGCGTTCCTCCATCCATATCTGCAGTTCCTTTCCAACTGTCATTGTAATATTCATCAGTTCTGTTCCAAAATCCGTTGACTTGCACTTGAAGTATTCTTCCCAATGCACCAATATCCATCCATTTTTTCAATTGAACCACAGGTGGGTTATACCTGTTCTGCTTGACTACAAATATTTTTTTATTTCGTTTTTCAGAAACGGAAATCATTTTTAAGCAATCCTCTCGCGACAATGCCATTGGTTTTTCACAAATCACATTAGATCCATGTTCCATACCAAGTATTGAATGTTGAGCATGCAGTCCGTTTGGTGTGCATACCGCCAATACATCTATATTTTTTTCAACATTCAGCATTTCCTCCAAATCTGAATACGTATTCGAATGATATTTCTGAGCCAGCGTATCCGCTTTTTGCTTTATGATATCGCAGACTGCAATCACTTGTCCATGTTGCAACATGATTGACGCATGTCTTTCTGCTATTTTTCCGCAACCGACGATGGCGAACCTGAGTGAATTTTTATGTTCTATATGGGACATATACACTTACATTTGAATCAACAGATTCTCCCATTTTTTTTGATAGGTTTCAAAACCGAACAAACGGATTAGCTTGTCATGATCAGGAATATTTTTTCCTTTTTGATTGATGGCGGTGATGATGCTTTGTTTGATTGACTCGATGTCGCCCGGAGTTACCAATGT
>JAURKN010000114.1 GCA_030831725.1 Ferruginibacter sp. | reverse complement strand
TGAATGTCCTGATCCGAATAAATCAGGAACGATACAACAATAATGTTCAGACAATGCATGTATCTGATCTTCCCAAATCGTATGGTCTTCCGCAAATCCATGAATCAACATCACTGTTGGTCCATGACCTAACATCAAATAAGATAAAGTGGAGCCACCGGCAATTATGGTCTTCCTGATTGGATTCATTTTTTCGACTGGGCTAAGATTCGGATGAATAGCAGTAAAACGAAAGGCATCAGTGCGGGATTCAATGCTTGTGGAAGCAGGTTCCAGCAAATCAGAACGGTCCCAAGTATATATAAGTGAATCCTGAAAAAAGAGGATGAGACATTATTTTTTCTGTTCATCATCCAAGGCATCAAAATGAAACTCGGTAAAGCCCAAGCCAGATTGAAATTGTCTTTGGTCATGCTGTGATCTGTCCCAATCCACATGAAAACCAATAAAAGTCCAAGCAGTCCTGTGGTAAAAAACAAAACGTGGTCGGATATTTTTGAACACGCTTTCGCATATTTATTTTTTGAAATGCCAAGGATGAAAAATATGAAAAGGACTGCTGTAAAATAAAACTCAGGAGATTTTTTTTCATTGTCATCTCCGTTGAATTGTCTGGGAAGCAGTAATCTGGAGGATGCCACCATTTTCACATCGGCTTTTTCCAATGCCATCATCAGGTTGTCAGGGAGAAATTCCTGGTCTTTGGCGTTCATGATTCTGTCCGTTCTTGCTCCAAGAAGTATGTCGATACCGAGTTTGCTCCAATCTTGTCCGCCTTGGTCCAAATAATCATGAATGGCTTTTCTGAATCTGGTGTTTTCGTCCATGACGGCAGGCAAGGAGGGGTGAGGGTTTTTATATTTCACCAAAAGGTCTCGAAGCCGAGTGGTACAATTGTCGAAAAAAAAGTCGTATTGATAAAATCGGTTTTCGGGTTTCAGGTTTTCAATCAATGCATTTTTGAGCGCTGATTTTTCTTCATCTGTCAGATGAAGTATTTGTTCTGTGATGCCTCTACCTTCTTGTTCATAATCGTACATGAAATCGGCGGTAGATTGTACGCTGACAAAATATTTCAGTTTTCCCCTCATGAATTTCAGATAGAAGCCATCATCATTGAAATCAAAAGTGCCATAGTTGATGATGAAATCGGAAACGCTGTTACTGTCTATGATGCGGAGTGCACTGTGCCCGAAAATCGAGTACAGTTCTTGACCGGGAGTGCAAGTAATCAATGATATCCTCAAGCGTTCAGGAGACTGAGCGTTTGCCGGAATGGAGAGCCGGAAAAAAAGAATACAAAAAGCCAGTAAGACTTTTATTTTTTTCATATTGGATCAGCGGCTATAATTGGGAGCTTCTTTGGTAATGAAAACATCGTGGGCGTGGCTTTCACTCATACCCGCATTGGTGATCTTTACAAATTTGGATTTTTGAAGGGCTTTTATGTCTGCCGCACCGCAATATCCCATTCCTGCACGAAGCCCACCGGTGAATTGATGAACCACTTCTCTTAAATGGCCCTTGTATGCCACCCGTCCTTCAATGCCTTCGGGAACAAATTTTTTGGCATCTGTTTCTTTATCTTGAAAATACCTGTCGCTGCTGCCTTGTGCCATCGCACCCAAGGAGCCCATCCCTCTGTATTGTTTGAATTTTCTTCCTTCATAAATGATGGTTTCGCCCGGACTTTCTTCGGTGCCGGCAAACATGTTGCCCATCATCACGCAGGTGGCTCCGGCTGCAAGCGCTTTTACCATGTCGCCTGTATAACGGATACCACCATCGCTGATGATGCCAACTTTCTTATTTCGCAAAGCATGAGCTACATTCATGACCGCAGAAATTTGTGGAACGCCTGTGCCTGCAACAATTCTTGTGGTGCAAATGGATCCGGGTCCGATACCAACCTTTACGGCATCGGCACCTGCTCCTGCGAGAGCCAGAGCGCCTTCTCCCGTTGCCACATTTCCTGCAATGACGGTAAGATGTTTGAATTGTTTTTTTATGGATTTCAGGGTGTCTATCACGCCTTTGGTATGGCCATGTGCGCTATCCAGACAAATCACATCCACACCAACATGGTTAAGCGCTTCCACCCTTTGGATGGCATCGGCGGTTATACCGACACCGGCTCCAACCAATAGTCTGCCAAAAGTATCTTTGACAGCATTGGGATGACTTTTCAATTTTAGAATATCGCCAAACGTGATCATGCCGGCTAGCTTACCGGATTTGTTCACTACAGGAAGTTTTTCAATTTTGTTTTTTCTGAATATCGCTTCTGCTTTTTTAAGGTCTGTGCCTTCAGGTGCGGTAATCAGGTTTTCTTTGGTCATCATGGTGCTCACCTTGTCTTTGGGATTCACGTCGAAACGCAGGTCTCTGTTTGTGAGGATACCAACGAGTTTGTGATTGTCGTCAACAATCGGTATACCTCCGATTTTGTTGTCGCGCATGATTCTGATGGCTTCACCCAAAGTGGCATCCGGTTTCAAGGTGATTGGATCTAGGATCAAGCCACTCTCGCTTCTTTTTACTTTTCTGACTTGTTCCGCTTGTTGGGCTATAGACATATTTTTATGCAAGATGCCCAATCCGCCTTCTCTTGCCATGGCAATGGCCATTGCAGCTTCGGTAACGGTATCCATGGCGGCGCTAAGCAGGGGTACTTGCAGTTCTATTTTCGGTGCCAGAAATGTTTTGGTGCTTACGTCTTTGGGAAGTATCTCGGAGTAGGAGGGAATAAGAAGAACATCGTCAAATGTCAATCCCTCCAGAGAAATCTTGTCTGAAACAGTGTTTCTGAAATTTTTGGTTGCCATAGGCAAAATTAGGGTGTTTTTTCATATCCTGCAAGTTGATCGAATCTTCGCTGTGTTAAATGATGTTTAAGAAACCAGTGCATAAGATTTTCCCGGCAAGCTGCGAACCAGCCCATTCAATTCCAAATTCAGCAAAGCGGATGCGATGGTGCCGTATGACAAATTCGAAGCGTACATCAAGCTGTCGATGTCTGACATTTTGTTTTCTTTCAAAATATCCATCAATTTCATTTCATTAGGTTCCAGTTTTGGGAAGAGCGATTTTTGCAGAGATGATTCACCACTTTCTTTTTTTTCTTTTTTCCATTGTAATGCTTCAATGATGTCGTCGGCGGATGTTATCAAGCTGGCTTGATTTGTTTTGATCAGGTGATTGCATCCTGAGCTTTTTTCCTCATCAAACTTTCCAGGAAGGGCGAATATTTCTTTGTGGTAATCGGAAGCCAATCTTGCGGTAATCAAGGATCCTCCTTTCATCCCCGTTTCAATCACAATCAAGGCATCACAGATGCCGGCAGTGATTCTATTTCTGTTCGGAAAATGTTGCTTTTCCGGAGTTGTGCCACTCCGAAATGGCGTAATCAATCCTCCACATGCAACCATATCCATAGCAAGTCCACGATTGCTATCCGGATAAATCCTATCCAATCCATGGGCTAGCACACCAATGGTCGGAATATGAGATGCTACACAAATTTTATGAACAATGCTGTCGATTCCATAGGCAAGTCCGCTTACAACGACTGCGTTATAGCATGAGATTTCATTGAGCAGCTTTTCACAGAATTTTTTTCCATAAGAGGTGTTGTTTCTGGTTCCTACAATCGAAATGAATTTATCCTCATTCAGATCAACAGTTCCCTTGTAAAACAAAAGTACCGGTGCATCATGACAATGGGTAAGTCGTCTGGGATAATCAGGTGAATTCCAGCAAAGAGGAATAATTTTTTCTTTCCGGATGAATTTGATTTCTCTTTCACATTTTTTGAAATCCGAAAATTGCTTAATGGATTTAGCCCTGATAGTTCCTATGCCGTCCATTTTCTCCAGCCGTGAAGAAGGCGCGGAAAATATATCTTTTGCGGAATGGAAATGTTGGAGCAAAGTTCTGGAATGGACATCCCCAATATTCGGGGTATGAACCAGAGCAAGCAGATACAATAATTCTTCATCATTCATGTATCTGCAATAATCGATTCTTTATTGCAAAGCG
>JAURKN010000113.1 GCA_030831725.1 Ferruginibacter sp. | reverse complement strand
CTGTGATCTCCGCCTAAAAGTCCGACAAGCTTACCCGATTTAAGCATTGCAGAAGTTTGATCATATACCCATTGGTTTAAAAATTCACTACCCTGATTAATTTCTTTCAGCGTTTTGGTCATGAATTTATTGGTCGCTATGTCTTCCCCCTGCGATATGAAGTTGATGTATAGTTCCGCTTCCTTTCTCAAATAATCACTTTTAGTGAGAATTTTCGCATCACAACCACGCATGTAAAAACCTTGTTTCCATGCATCCGTATATTCCGGATCGTACAGATCCACCTGAAGACTGGCGGTAAAAATATGACCTGGAGCTCTTGCCGTTCCTGCATTGTAGCTAACCGTCACTTCCCAGGGTACGGGTAAAATGACCAATCTTGCATCTGCTTCCTCGAATGGAAGTCCGAAAATATTGTTGTTGGGATTTCCGACCGAATTGGGGTCGAAGCTGGATAAGTCTGCCATATGTTATGCCTTATTGGCGATGCAAAGATAATTTTTGTTCGCTTTCTTCCTAAAAAAACAAGTAAGTCCCAAGCCCATTTTGTTACCTTTGTCCTGAAAATCTCAATATGAAACGTACTCACATCATCATTCTTTTACTGATTGTGTCCACAATTGTCGGCCTGCTGGTTTTTTCAGCCGACTTCTCTACCTACGACACAATTGCATCTGCTCAACAAAAACAGGGGAAATTTGTGCACCTGATCGCAAAAGTTGACAAATCAACCCCCATTGAATACGACCCTATCAATAATCCAAACTACCTGAGCTTCTATGCCGTTGACAGTCTGGGGGGCAGAACAAAAGTGGTATACCATAACAGCAAACCCACAGATCTGGAAAAAAGTGAACGTGTGGTACTGAAAGGAAAAATGGAATCCGACCATTTCGAATGCAAAGACATCTTGTTAAAATGTCCGAGCAAGTACAAAGACGACAAAAAGAAGCTTGAGGAGAACATGGAACAACAATTGACTAACGAACAGACATCCCGATAGAACATGAATGAAACATTCATAGGTGAAAACCTGATGCCCGGAAGAATCGGTCATTTTTTTGTCATCACCGCTTTAGTAGCCTCCGCCCTTTCATTGATTTCGTTTCTGAATGCGATGAAAAGCGACACGCCTGAAAAAAAACGTGGATGGATGAACTTCGGTTCTGCTTTGTTCGGTTTACATGCCATCAGTGTGCTTGTTATTTTCTCATCGATTTTCTACATCTGCTCCCATCATCTCTACGAATACATGTATGCTTATAAGCATGCATCACTGGAACTGGAGTCCAAATACCTTCTTGCCTGTATTTGGGAAGGACAAGAAGGAAGCTTTTTGTTGTGGGCGTTATGGCATGCCTTGATTGGTGTTTTTCTGCTCAGAAACAAAGAAACCAACTTCAATGAAACTTGGAAAGCGCCTGTGATGTCCATCGTCAGCGTGGCCAATTTTTTTCTGATGATGATGATTCTTGGCATTTATTTCTTTGATATCCGAATCGGTAATAGTCCGTTCACCCTAACCAGAAATGAAATTGCCGCCCCCATTTTTTCACAACCAAACTATCTGAGCTTCATCAAAGACGGTATGGGATTAAATGTGTTGTTGAGAAATTATTGGATGGTCATTCATCCACCTGTCTTGTTTTTGGGCTTCGCCTCTTTGCTGATTCCTTTTGCTTTCGCATGTTCCAGCTTGATGAACAATGCATATACGGACTGGATCAAACCCTCGCTGCCTTGGGTTTTATTTGGAGGAATCGTGTTAGGCATCGGAATCATGATGGGCGGAAAATGGGCTTATGAATCACTCAGTTTCGGAGGATACTGGGCCTGGGATCCGGTTGAAAACGCCTCATTGGTTCCATGGCTGTTCCTTATCGCTGGAATGCATACCATGCTTATATATAGAGCTACCGGACATTCCCTGCACGCGAGTTATCTTTTCATCCTGTTGAGTTTCATATTTGTTCTTTATTCCACATTTCTGACACGCACCGGAATCTTGGGAGACACTTCCGTGCATTCATTTACAGAAGCAGGGAAAGCTATAAATGTGATGATTGGCATTTTCGTATTGTCATTCACCATTCCTTCTCTTGGTTTGTTTTTTTCAAGATATAAAAAGATTCCTTCCATCAACAAAGAAGAATCCACAGACTCCAGGGAGTTTTGGATGTTCATTGGTTCTTTATTGTTTTTTCTTTCCGGTGTTTTCATCATCTTGATCACATCTATCCCTGTATATGGAAAAACACCCGGGCTGAGCCGTTTGATTGAAAAGATACATGGCGGCCCTTTGGCGATGCCGGAAGATCCTGAGTTTTTATACAACAAGGTCATGATCATGGTTGCCATCATCATCGGTCTCTTAACGGCTATCACCCAATATTTGAAATATAAAAGCACACCTCGTCCTGCATTCCTGAAAAAAATCATCTATCCCACACTTGTGTCGGCTGTAGTTGTTGCCATGGTTGCAGTCTTCTATCCGTTCACTTATGAAAAACATGGTGCCGGATTTTTGATTGCGATTTACCTGGCTTTTTTCTCTTCGGCATATGCGGTTATTGCCAACGGATGGTATATGTTTTCGGTAACCGGAAATAATCTAAAGAAAGCAGGCTCTTCGGTTTCACACGTAGGATTTACGCTGATGATTGTCGGCATACTTATTTCGAGCAGCAATAAAAAAGTCATCAGCGACAGTAAAGTAAACGGCATTCAGGTTCCTACAGGAAACGACCCTATGACAAAGAAGAAGGAAGACCCTACAGAAAATCTGACACTGATAAGAGACGTCCCCACCAGAATGGGTAGATATGAAGTGACCTATCAAAAAGATTCTTCAGGCAATGAAAAAGGAAGGAAGTTTTACCATCTGAACTTTGATGAATGGGATGAAAAATTTGAGACAAAAAAACCTGCATTTTCACTTGAGCCGGATGTATATATCATGAAGGACAACAACATGAGCAGCAATCCGGACACTAAATCTTTTCTTCATAAAGATGTGTTCAGTTACATCTCTTATGCGATCAATTCGGAGCAGAATACCGACACAGCCCAGTTTAAAGTGTATGATATTGGCGAGGGAGAAACCGCATTCTATGGAAACGGGTATTTCACCCTGAATAAGATCACTCAAAATCCTGTTACAGATAAATTCAATTTCAAGCCGACAGACCTTGCCTTGATGGCCGAATTGAAATTTGTTACCAAGGATAGTTTTTCCTTTACCTCCACTCCGCTTATCATCGCCGATAGCATGGGCGTAAGCCAGTGGATCGATACTGTATATTCACAAAATTTATACGTGGCATTTACAGGAGTAAGTGAAAACAGAAAAATCAAAATTGGCATCAAAGAAGCTACGGGACTTATTGATTTCGTTACAGTAAAAACATTTGAATTCCCTTGGATCGTGCTGGTTTGGCTCGGACTTATCATCATGGCTTTGGGTATGCAATTGAGCCTGCTTCATCGCGTCACATGGAAAAATGCCTATAAATGGACCAGTATGGTAATCAGTTCGATTATTCTGTTTTACCTTTTTTTACTGGCCAATTAGATTAACAAGATTTTATCGAAACAATCAAGTTTGCTAAGGTTACGATAGAGAACTTTAGGTATAAATCGAAAAGTTCACTAATTTCAGTGTGATGAGCAGCCGTTTATCAAATATCTTATATTCGAAGGCCTTACTGATGTTCTTTCCATTGTATCTGATTGGCATCATGGTAAAAGCGCAGCCTCCGTTGAAAGAGACTGGGCCAATCGAAGTGCAGGCAATCATTTATCAAGGCGACACCATCCCTTACACCCTTCTTGAGCCACATTGGGTAAATAGCAAATTGACCGAAGCCCAAAAAGAGGCACTTGCCAGATACAACCGACTCAGAAATGCGGTATATGTCACATATCCATATGCCAGAAAAGCCGGTGTGGTTCTGAACGACATCAATGCCAACCTCAGCAAAATCAGCGACAAGTCCAAACAAAAAAAATACATCCATTCCAGAGAGAAGGAACTGAAAAAAGAGTTCACTACGCCTCTTACGAACCTCTCTGTTTACCAAGGTAAAGTGTTAATGAAACTGATCAATCGGGAAACCGGAAACAACTGCTATGAAATCATCAAAGAATACAGAGGCGGCCTGACTGCCAGACTGTATCAGACTGTCGCCTTTTTCTTCAACAGCAGTCTGAAACAACCTTACGATCCCAAAAATGAGG
>JAURKN010000112.1 GCA_030831725.1 Ferruginibacter sp. | reverse complement strand
TTCGATGTCATTCTCCTCCAAAATCTCATTCAAATGAATTTCTTCCGTTACCATGCTTTTGCTTTTCACAACGGAACGGCATCTTTTCTCTTTGCAAATAGCCAAAATCGCATCGGTGGCTTGTTTTGCATTTTCCGCCCATATGACACGACCTCCGCGGGAAACAAAATTTCTTTCAAAATCTTCGAGCATCCTATCCAATTGTTCGATTGCCCTCCATTTTGTGTTCTTTGCTTTTTCCCTTGCCGCATCAAGATGTTGGAATTGTTTTTTCCCTTCAACAACCGCTCGGTCATATTTGCCGATATTGAACAGGATCTTCTGGCGATGCAAAAGGTCGATGGCTTTGGAAGCGCTCTTCGTTTTGAATTGTTCAATCGGATGGGTCATTGTTTTTTTCGTATTCCGAAACAAAGATAGGGAGGGAAATGGTAGATTCTTTTTTATGCCTCATTTCTAAATAAGTGATCTTAGACTTGGTACTAAAGGAAAAGATAGAGAACGAAATCAGAATCTGTTGCTCTATCCTCTTTTTACTTCTGCAACAAATGCATAAACCATCGGTAATTTTTTCTCCAAGCCCCTGATCATGAATCTGTCTGGTTCAGTCTCGATGGTGTTGTTGAAACATGGATAAGGAGAAAAATCGTATTCATGAAACTGGGTGATTGCTAAACCATGAGCAAGCAAAGCCCCCAACACTTCTGATATGGAATGGTTCCACATCACATACTCTTCTTTAAGGTCTGCTTTTTTATCGGCATACGATCCTGAATAGGTTTCCACAATCGGACCGGTATTGAAATAGGAATAGGATATTTCTGAAAATTCGTCATTGAGCATCCAAACCGCGGGATGAAATTCTGCAAAAACCAATTTGCCTGAGGGTTTCAGAAAATCACAGATTAATTTCGCCCACCGTTCCATATCGGGCAACCATCCTATCGTGCCGTACGTCGCAAAAACCACATCGAATGTTTCATTCAGTTTTTCTTGAAGTTGATAAACATCACAACAAATAAATTGCACATCAAGATTCAACATTTTTGCCGTTTGTATGGCAGTATCAATGGCTTTTTCCGAAAAATCTACTCCCGTAACTTCGGCCCCCATTCTTGCCATTGAAATGCTGTCTTGTCCAAAATGACACTGCAGGTGCAAAATTTTTTTACCCTGAACATCACCCAACAGTCCTAATTCAATTTCTTTCAGAGATTGTTTCCCTTTTAGAAAGTTCTCATGGTCATAAAATTCAGATACAAGATGAACAGGCACTTTCTTATTCCATGCGGACTTGTTGATTTCAAGATAATTTTCCATAATGATTCAAGTGTTGTCAAATAAGATTATTCTTCCAGATAGTCCATAGATTTTCCATAGGTTTCAGGGAGTGACACTACGGAGATGATGGCGAGGGTCCATACAAACATGCCGGTAACCGCAAGTCCGGTGCTCAGACTCCAATCGAACTGTTTTTCTATCCATTGATGAAAAGGAATCAGCAGGGTGACCGCTCCGCGCATGAAATTGGTTACGGTAGCCGTTACCGTTACCCTCAAATTCGTACCGAAATGCTCGGCGGTTGTGGTTACAAAAACTGAGAGGTATCCGCAACCAAGGCCCATTATAAAAGAAGTGACGGATAGGTCATATCCATGGAAGATTCTGCTGAAATGAAAAACGGTCGCTAAAACACCCAACATCATAAATCCAAAAATCACCCATTTTCTCGACTTAAGCCATTGGCTGATCAATCCGGAACTGAGGTCTCCCGAGGCAATACCACATTGAAAAAGTATAAAGCAGACAGACAGTTTCAATCCGCTGATATTGTGAAGTTCAGCCAATTCAGGCGATAAGGTGATCAACAAGCCCACGCTGTACCAGATGGGTACACCCATGGCAATACAAGCCAGGTATTTTGCCATTCGTTTTTTATCAGACAGCAGCAAAATCAGAGAGCCTTTTGATGCCGATTTTTGTTTGACCGATTCAAAAAGCGAAGATTCCATGCTTTTGACACGAACAAAAAGCAACAGAAAGCCTGCAACACCGGCGACTATGAATGCTTCGCGCCATGGAAGGAAAGCGCCAGACAAGCCGGCTGTGATGGCACCAAGAGCACCCAACGTGGCCACAAGGATTGTTCCATATCCTCTTTGTTTGATGCTCATGCTTTCGCCAACCAAAGTGATTCCTGCACCCAGTTCTCCTGCCAGCCCAACGCCTGCAAAAAAACGGATTATGGCATAGGTGGTCACGTCATTGACAAATCCGTTTGCCAGATTCGAAACGGAGTATAATAAAATGGAACCGAACATCACGGTAACCCTACCTTTTTTATCTGCAATAACGCCCGATAAGATTCCGCCAACCATCATACCAAGCATTTGAACAGACAAGAGCCATTCTCCAACCCGAGTCAGTTCAGTGCCTGTCAATCCTAATTCTTTGAGCGAAGGGATTCGATAAACATTAAAAAGAAAAAGATCGAAAGCATCGATGAAGAATCCGAGTCCGGCTGCCAATACGGCGATGTTAAAAGGGGAGTGATATGTTTTGTTGTTCACATTCTTGCTGTTTAATCATGCCTGAATTTCTGCACTGCGAAATAGACGATGATAAATGTAAACAAAGCGTTTTATTCTTTCATCAAAACATCAAATCATTTTTGTCAGGGTCTTATGTAAATACTGTCTCTGATATTATTCCCATAACCATCTGAGAAATTGAAAATCAGGTTGCCCGTTGCTGATGGCAAAAAAGAAAACGAAGTATCGACTTGGGTGATTTGCATAGTACATATACATCCGTCGAATTGTCCGCGTGCATAAATGAAAACTTCGTTCTGTATTCGCTCCGTTTGAACTCCTGCGTATCTTCCGCATCCATTTCCAATTTCTGTTCGAATCGGAATGACCAAAGGTTGATTGATTTGCCCCGAATCAGGCAGACTCGCGGTGCGTATGGGGATATTCAAATTCACGGAACACTCTGCATCTTCCAATCTGCAACCCCAAATAGAGATCACAATGCAAAAAAGGAAAATAGATATTGATAACTTTTTCATGTTGTACACTTCATTTATGTTTTTATCGCATCTTATAATGTATATCTTCAGCCTACGTATCTTAACATGTGACACCAATCATTTACAATCTGATTCCTAAACTCAGTCCGACTCTTGGATATCCTCCGATGATCGACTTGTTAAAGAGTCTTCCGCCGCCTGCATAAATCTCGCCAACAAATCGGTTTCGGGCTAACAATTTTACGCCTATTGCGGCGCCAAAACCAAAATTATTCGACTTTTTTTCCGATTTGATATACTTGAAGGAAAGTGTGCTGCTGTCGTAAACAGAAACCTCGCTTATTTCTGCCTGAAAATTATAGGCCATATTTCCTTCGATAAAAAAACCGCATGATTTTTTATTTCCAAAATAGACGCGGTAGAAACCGGTGAATTGAGCCCTGTTTTTCAAAAATTCCACACTCTCTGCTGCAACGGCAGCACTGATGCCAACGCCCATATTGTCCAACGGAAAGTATTCGTAGGTTACTTCAGGCATTCCGCCTATCGAAGTGGCGATATTCAATCTCAACTCATGATTTCCAGAGTCTGAAATCGGAATGACTTGTCTTGATTTTTGTGACAGGGATACTTGTATAATGAAAATCAAACTGATGATGGATAGGATTATTTTTTTCATGACTGTATTTCTTTTTTTATAGATGTCGATTACATGCAAAATGTTGCATCAATCCAAATTCAAAGTTTCGATTGTTCTGTTTATTTTTTCTTTTTATGGATGAGTTCCTTTTTTCGAAATTCTAACATGGATTCAATCAGCTCAAAGGGAAAAGGTTTGTTGATGGGAAATTGTATAGCTCCTTTTGAAGTCTTATAATCGACCAGCTCATCTTTAAAAGCATTGATTGGTCCGGGTGTAGGATAGAATCCGATGTGATTTTTATATGCAGCAACATAAACCAATGGTCCGTTCAGGTGAAAGGAGGGCATGTTGTAACTGATTTTTTGATCGGCATCAGGAAATAACGCGCCAAGAAAGTCGATGATTTCCTTGATTCTGGCAGATTGAGCTGGTGTCAAACTTTTCACATAATCTTCAATACTATCATGGACGAGCTTTTCCAAAAGAATCCTTTTTTAATTTATACGATTACTCCCAATTCTTTCCCAATTTTGGTAAATGCAGCTATGGCTTTGTCGAGATGATGTCTTTCGTGTCCGGCACTCAATTGAACCCTAATTCTTGCCTGTCCTTTTGCAACAACTGGATAAAAGAAACCGATCACATAAATTCCCTCTTCGAGCAGTTTTGCTGCGAATTGCTGCGCTAAAACAGCATCATACAACATGATTGGAACGATGGGATGATCGCCTGGTTTGATATCAAAACCCGCCTCCGTCATTTTAGTTCTGAAATAAGTAGTATTCTCTTCGAGTTTGTCACGCAGGTCTGTGGTTTGGCTTAACAAATCGAGCACAGCGATGGAAGCACCTACGATGCTGGGTGCCAGGGTGTTGCTGAACAAATACGGACGACTTCTCTGCCTCAGCATATCAATCACTTCTTTTCTGCCGGAAGTGAATCCGCCACTTGCACCACCCAAGGCTTTTCCAAGTGTACCTGTTATGATGTCTATCTTTCCCATCACGCCACGGTATTCATGAGTACCTCTTCCGTTTTTTCCTAAAAAGCCCGAAGAATGACACTCGTCTATCATAATCACCGCGTCGTATTTTTCGGCGAGTTCCACAATTTTATCCAATTGAGCTATCGTTCCATCCATGCTGAAGGAGCCATCCGTCACGATGATCCGACTTCTGCATGAGGAGGATTCTTTCAGTTTTTCTTCCAAATCAGACATGTTGTTGTGCTCATAACGGAAACGCTGTGCTTTACAGAGTCTGATGCCATCGATGATGGAAGCGTGATTCAGCGCATCGCTGATGATGGCGTCCTCTTCTCCGAACAAAGGCTCAAATACTCCTCCATTTGCATCAAATGCAGCCGCATATAAAATGGTGTCTTCCGTACCCAGAAAAGCTGAAATTTTTTCTTCCAACTCTTTATGTATGTCTTGTGTACCACAAATGAACCTCACACTACTCATGCCATATCCTCGTTGATCGATGTATTTTTTTGCGGCTTCCAATACCATAGGATGGGAGGAAAGCCCAAGATAATTGTTGGAACAAAAATTCAATACTGTTCTACCATTCACCATGATTTCAGCGCCTTGTTCGCTGCTGATGATGCGCTCTTTTTTGTAGAGTCCGTTTTGTTCTATCTCTTTCAATTCAATGGATAAGCGATCTATGAATGACTGGTTCATGGTGATTTTTTTAAGAGGTACAAAGCTAATGTCTTGCTGCGAAAAACCCATTTTTATCTGCACGGGAATTCCTGATTATCTTTATGAAAATGCAACACTTGTCATCCTCTATCTCCTCACATATACCCCGTTTCCTGAATCGGCTGAAAGAAGTTGAGGTGCATAGCGTTTCAAGTGATACTTATGTTCAGCAATACTTGGAACATTTGTTGGAACACGCAGGCTATTATGTCAAAATCTATGCGCGTGTCTTGGAAATGGGAATCTCATCGTCAGGAAAAGAAAAAGAAAACATAGATCTGCTCGACTACGGAGCGGGGGTAGGTCTATTGGGCATTTTTGCATCTTTCTGTGGTTTCAAAAAGGTCAGCATCAACGACAAAGAACCAGCTTTTTTATCGGCTGCTCTTGTCTTGTCAAAGCATTTCAACATAAACAACATCGAATTTATTTCCGGTGGACTGGAATCGGGTTTCGAATATCAAAAATGGGGTAAACCGGATTTGCTGGTAGCTACCGATGTGATAGAGCATATTTATGATCTGGATGAATTTCTTTTTTGTTGCAAACAATGGAACATCAACATGTCGATGGTCTTAACCACAGGAAGCAACCCGGCGAACCGAAGAAAAGTTTTGTTATTGAGAAAATTACAAAAGAGAGACGAGTGGGAGGGGAATCCGATTGACAATGGGAATAAGCTTGCGGGTTATGAACATGAGGCTTTTCGGAGCATGAGAAAAAAAATCATTCTCGAATATGCACCTTCTATGACACCTGAACATCTGGAGATGTTGACGGAAAGGACAAGAGGACTCATCCGAAAAGACATACAGGAAAAAGTCTTACGGTTTGTGACAAAGGGTGAAATGCCTGAAGCGCCTGTTGATCCTTATAATACTTGTCATCCCGAAACAGGAAGCTGGTCGGAGCGGATACTATCCTTTGAAGAATATGAATCGATTTTCAAAAAGCATGATTTATTGGTTCAGTTCATGCCAGGATTTTACAATTCCGATAAAAAAGGGTTAAAAAAGATTCTTGTTAACGCAACCAATCTGTTACTCCCGATATTTGGGATGAAAATGGCTCCTTTTATTTTCATACGTGCACAAAATATCCACAGATAGTAAAATCGAATTCATTTTTTTTATTTTTGAATGATCCAATTGAATTAGGTATATGAAAAGGCTTAACCCATCCTTTGTAATTCTCATCACTGCTGTTTTTGCGCTCTTTATCTCCTTTACGCCTCATCGTTCAGGAAGAAAGCATGTCAAGGCTTCATCGGCTGACAGCATGGTTTATACCATTCTGGTAGACAAAAGCGATTATGAATTGAAGGTGTTTGATGATGAAGGCTGGTATGCCACTTATCCTGTCGTGTTTGGGAGTAAAGATTTCGGGGATAAGATGAGGGAGGGCGACAAAAAAACACCCAACGGGAAATACAAGATTATCCTGAAAAAACACCATGTAAAATGGGGTCCGGAATTGCTGCTTGATTATCCCACCAAAGAAAACGTCGCACTTTTCAATGAACGGAAAGCGAAAGGATTGATTCCTAAAAACGCCCGAATAGGAAGCGGTATCGCCATTCATGGAACCAGGCCTGAAGAGGAGTGGACCATCGATCAGGAATACAGTTGGACGGATGGTTGCATTTCATTGAAGTATACCGAAATGATCGACTTGTTCAGTTATATCCCATCCGGAACCAAAGTAACCATACAGCCTTAATATTTATTGACTATTCTGAGCAGATTGGCATCGCCATAACTGAGAAACCTGAAATCGTTTTTCAAAGCATAATCATAACAACTTCGCCAGTCTTCCCCAATTGCCGCGGCTACCAGCAAAAGCAAAGTGGATTTGGGTTGATGAAAATTAGTGATCAACACATCGGCCACACGAAACGTATATCCCGGCGCGATCAGCAGTTGGGTTTGGGTGAATATTTTTGATTTCTTTTTTTCATTGAGCCAGTGCAAGAGATTTGAAAAAGCCTCTTTTTTGCTCATGCTTGCTGATTGCATTTTTGAATCGTAAACATCCCATTGTCCAATTGAAGGGTTGTCAATTTTCGGATCTTGCGAAACCTGAACACCGAGCCAGTACAGCGATTCAAGGGTTCTTAGCGAAGTGGTTCCCACCGCAACAATTTCTCCTTCTTGGTCCATCAGTCTTTGAATCGTTTCCTTTTCGACACTGATCCACTCCGAGTGCATCTCATGGTCTTCCATCCGCTCTGCCTTTACGGGCTTGAAAGTACCTGCGCCAACATGAAGACTCACAAACGTTTTTTCGATTTTCTTTTCCTTACATTTTTCAAAAACCTCAATCGAAAAATGCAATCCAGCTGTTGGTGCAGCTACGGAGCCTTCTTCTTTCGCGTAAATGGTTTGATAACGTTCCGGATCTAATTCATCGGTTTTTCTTTTGATATAGGGTGGTAGGGGCACATCGCCAAAAATCGACAAAATTTCAGCAAAACTTTTTTCCTGAGGCCACCATTCAAATCCAACATGACATGATTCGGTCCCTTTTGAAATCAGGGTAGCCCTAAGGGTTACTTTTTCGCCGGAGTTATCGGTTTCCGTTTCAAGAAAAGACTCTTTCCATTTCGAAACTCCTCCAATCATGCAATTCCATTCGCTTTTTGCGGTTTGCGTCATTACCTGAGCATAATCCAAAATCGGGCCTGCAGGCTCTAAACAGAAAACTTCGATGATGCTCCCCGTGTTTTTTACAAATCGAAGACGTGCATGAATCACTTTGCTGTTGTTGAAAACAAGCAAAGACTCATTTTTGATAAAGTGCGTGATTTCCGAAAACACCGATTCATTGATTTTGTTGTCGGCGTATATCAGCAATTTTGAAGCGTCTCTTTTTATCAGTGGTCTGTGTGCGATGCGCTCATCTGGAAGCTCGTAGTTGAAATCGTTTATGGATATGTCTTTTATGTTGTTCAATGGCTGATGTTATGTGTTTAACATGTTGAAATGGGTCTGCTAAAATGGACTATGAAATTCAATTTTCATTATGGTATTCTACCCATGATGATTGATTCAACCACAGTAGGATCCAGCAATGTGGTTGTGTCGCCCATATTGGACAGTTCCCCTTCAGCCACTTTTCTCAAGATGCGTCTCATGATTTTTCCGCTTCTGGTTTTTGGGAGTCCTGAAACGATTTGAATCTTATCGGGTTTAGCGATAGGGCCGATGAGTTTGGAAACGGTTTGCATGATGTCTTTCTTCATGTGTGCTTCATCGTTATGTACAGAGGACAGAATGACAAAGGCATAGATGCCTTGTCCTTTGATATCATGCGGATAACCTACAACAGCGCTTTCCACCACGCCGGTATGCATATTGATGGCGTTTTCCACTTCTGCTGTTCCGATACGGTGTCCGCTTACATTGAGCACATCGTCCACTCTGCCGGTGATTCTGTAGTCTCCGTCATTGTCCCTCATGCATCCGTCTCCGGTGAAATAGAGGTTTTGGTAAGTGCTGAAATAAGTGAGTCTGCAGCGTTCATGATCACCGAATGTGGTTCGAAGCATGCCAGGCCAGGGGAATTTGATACACAGATTGCCTGAAACATTGTTTCCTTCAATCACTTTGCCGTTTTCATCAACGAGCACGGGTTGAATTCCGGGCAGTGGTTTTGTGGCGAAAACAGGTTTTGCATCTGTAACGCCGGCCAGATTTGAAATCATGATTCCTCCGGTTTCTGTCTGCCACCATGTATCAACAATGGGGGCTTGCTTTTTTCCGATATGTTCATCATACCAATGCCATGCTTCAGCATTGATGGGTTCTCCGACACTTCCCAATACTTGA
Source organism: Ferruginibacter sp. (assembly GCA_030831725.1). Classification (GTDB taxonomy): domain Bacteria; phylum Bacteroidota; class Bacteroidia; order Chitinophagales; family Chitinophagaceae; genus Ferruginibacter. Next base: position 41,159 of record JAURKN010000112.1, on the reverse strand, counting down.
ATCGAACTCAGGTCTTTTCCGATGATCGGTTCAGTACCAAATCCCATCAGGCTTCGAATAGCGGTTGGTGCGGTATACAAAATATTCACCTTATGCTTTTCAACGATCTCCCAGAATCTTCCGGCATCAGGCCAGGTAGGAATCCCTTCAAACATCAGTGAGGTCGCTCCTGCACTCAAAGGTCCATAAAGGATATAGCTGTGCCCGGTGATCCAACCGATGTCTGCCGTGCAAAAATGTATTTGATCAGGTTTGTATTGAAAAACATTTACAAAAGTGTAATTCGTCCAAACCATATAGCCGGCACAGGTATGCACCACGCCTTTCGGTTTTCCTGTGCTGCCTGAGGTGTATAAGATGAATAACATGTCTTCTGCATCCATCACTTCCGGTTTGTAATGGCTCAGGCCTTCATCACGTACCGATTTCATTTCATCATCCCACCAAACATCCCTGCCCGAAAGCATACTCACGGCTTCGCCTGTACGCGTCAGTACGATTGTTTTTTGTACAGAATCACAACTGAGCAAAGCTTCGTCTATGATTGATTTCAGGGGAATCGTCTTATTGCCGCGGTATGCGCCATCGCTTGTAATCACTATGTTGCAAGAAGCGTCGTTGATTCTGTCTGCGATGCTTTGAGCAGAAAATCCACCGAATACTACGGAGTGGATCGCACCAACCCTGGCGCAAGCAAGAACGGCAATGGCCAACTCGGGAACCATAGGCATATAAATACAAACACGGTCTCCTTTTTTTACCCCATTCCGGTTAAGCACATGCGAAAAAAGACAAACCTCATCCAATAATTCCTTGTAGGTGAAACGCCTGATTTTTTCTGCGGGATCATTCGGTTCCCAGAGTATTGCATTTCTGTCAGGATATGTTTCAGCCCAACGGTCCAGACAATTCTCTGTTATATTTAATTTTCCTCCTTTAAACCATTCCACTTTCGGTTCGCTGAAATTCCAATCCAGTACCTTGTCCCATTTTTTTTCCCATTTGAAATGTTCAGCGATTTCACCCCAGAATTTTTCTGGATGTTCGATGCTTTTTTGGTAAGCCTCTTCGTAGGCCTCACGATTTTGTATCTGGTATGGGTATGACATCTTGTTAATGGATTGGTTGAGTTTTATCGATTGTAATCTCTTTTGCAAATCTATACACACAATCCTGAATTTTACTTCTCAGGTTGAGGGATTTGAAAATGCCTTCATCCTGATAAATGCGATTACTCAGGAAAACAAAAATGATATCTTCCTTCGGATCAGTCCAAACGCAGGTTCCTGTAAATCCGGTATGTCCGAATGTTTGAGAAGAACAAGATCTTGATGGGTATGGTTCCGAACGGGTTTCATTGTCATGCTCCGGTTTATCGAAGCCAAGTCCTCTTCTGCTTTTTCCTTGGTATGAAGTGAATAAAGCGATAGTTTCTTTTTTAAAAAATCGCGTGTTTCCCCACTCTCCTCCATTCAACAACATCTGCATCAAACTGGCAATCTCGTAGGCGCTACCGAATAAGCCGGCATGTCCTGAAACTCCTCCCATGATCGCAGATCCCTGGTCGTGTACATATCCCCTGAGTTCCGTATTTCGAAACCCATTTTCAATCGTACTTGGAACGATCCTTTCATATCTTATTTTATCCAATGGTTGAAATGTGGTCGAAGACAATCCCATCGGAGCATAGAAATTTCTTTGGCAGTATTTATCCAAACCCATGCCTGTCTGTCTTTCCACGATTTTTCCCAATAAAATAAAATCGTTGTCGCTGTACACATATTTTCCTGTTTCTGTTCTTTCACTTGTTTTGATTCTTTGGTAAAATGTATCAACATATTTTTCATCGATGTAAAGCCCATTGGCGACAAGTATATGTTTACAATCGCTGTTTATTGGACTGTAATATTCGGTTGATGCATTTCCTTTTTGATCCAAAGTTTCTTTGTAAAAAGGAAAGTAAGGGATTAAGCCAGCTTCGTGTGTAAGCAGTTGTCTTGGGGTTATATCTGCTTTGTTGGTATGTTCCAATTCAGGAAGATATCTGTATATCGGCCAGTCAAGGTTGATGCATGAATCTTCATACATTTTCATGATTCCTAATGTCGTGGCTAAAATTTTGGTCAAGGACGCCAGATCGTATACCGATTCCTGTCGGACATGTTGTTCTTTGCTATAAGTATGGTAGCCGTAGGCTTTTTCAAAAATCACTTTCCCGTTTCTCGCGGCCAGCACAATACAACCCGGCAGGGCTTTTTTTTTAATCGCATCCTCAACTGTGGAATCAAGTATTGTCTGCGCTTCGGTTTTTGCCATGTAAAGCGATGGCAATTCATATGGCAGCATTCTTTGTTTCGCGAAGATGCCCTTGCCGGCTTTCATATTTTCTGATACCGTCACGGGGAGTACACCTTGATAATTGATCTTTCCTGTCAGGAGTCTCATCATCGTTCTGTGTATGATGGAATCGTCTTCGTAGGCAACGACCAAATTCGGTGCGTAACTCCAGTTCTTTGCCGCATAAGCGTTTCCGAATAGCAAGGTCATCGTCTTTGTTTTCTCCTGCAATTCTCTGACAAGTTTCACTGCATCATTCGACATGCCAAAATTATTCGCAGGAGCACGGTTGATCTGATGTATGCCAATCACTACAGCCTGATAATGTTTCACCAAACTATCTCTTAACTTTATAATAGTGTCCTGATTTTTCACATTGAAATCAAAATAAAAAAGATCAGCACCCAATTCCGAATTCATTTGTCTGCTTATGGTGTTTGAGTTTTTTATTCCGACAGCCACATAGGCCAGTTTGTTTTTTATTTTTTCGGGATCAAGCGGAAAAAACAAGGCATCTTCTTTGGAAACGAGTGTGATCGCTTTCTCTGCGATTTTTTCCCGTAATGCCGGTGTCTCTTTGTTCAGGTCTGCTGTGATGTTTTGTAACGCTATGGTATCATTGTTATTGAGAACATATTGATATTTGGCAATCAGTATTTTTTTGCAATGGGCTTCTATTTCTTCAGCGGTGATTCGATTTTTTTGTAGGGCTTCCATCAATTTCTCCACGACTTGCGGTATGCTGTCTGGTACGCAAAGAAGGTCATTGCCCGCCATGATTGCCTGAACAGCCAACTCTCCGTCAGGAAAGAATTTTTTCACGCCTTTCATTTCCAGTCCGTCGGTGATGGCTAGTCCATTGAAATTGAACTTTTGCTTCAATAATGTATCTATGTTGTATTTAGACAAAGAAGTCGCCCTATTGCTCCGATTGTCGATGGAGGGAATGTATAAATGGGCGATCATCGCACTGCTCACACCCGACGCAAAGGCTTTTTGAAACGGATAAAATTCAAGTTGCTCAAGCTCTTCCATACTTTTGTTGATGACAGGCAAATCCAAATGAGAATCTACCGCCACATCGCCATGTCCGGGAAAATGTTTCACACAAGCCATCACGCCATTGTCTTCCATGCCCTTGATGTATTGAATGCCAAAACGGGCGACTTTCTCTTTCACTTCTCCGAATGACCTGTCGTTGATTACCGGATTGTCGGGGTTGTTATTGACATCCATCACCGGGGCATAGTTCATTTGAATGCCCATTCTTTTGCATTGATTGGCTACTACTTTTCCGTATTCGTAAATCAGGGATGAGTCAGTCAGCGCGCCCAGCATCATTTGTCTGGGCAATGGGATGATGCTGTCGGGTATGCGCATCGATAATCCCCATTCTCCGTCTATGGAAAACAGAATCGGTGTTTTGGCTGTTTTTTTGAGTCTGTTCATCCATATGGCCTGCTCTGTAGGTCCGCCTTGAAACAGGCATACTCCGCCGATATTATACTTCTTCACATATTCTTCCACCTGATCTACCAACGGAGTTCTTTTTTTCGTTTTCGGATCTAATTTCGACAATCTCATTACAATAAGTTGTCCGATACGCTCCTCGACGGATAAAGATTGGTAAACGCTGTCTGCCCATTTTTGAGCGGCTGGATCGACTTTTTGGGAAAATCCACTGAAAAAAAACAAACAACAACAAATTATGGTGAAAAAACGCATGAGGGTCAGAAAATAATAGTGAAGGGGAATGGTTACATTTGTTGCCCAAATTACAAGATTTTGAGAGATATCATCCATTTATTGCCCGACAATATTGCAAACCAGATAGCTGCAGGTGAGGTTATACAACGCCCGGGCAGTGCCGTGAAGGAATTGCTGGAAAATGCAGTTGATGCCGGAGCGGATGAAATCAAACTGATAGTGACCGATGCAGGCAAATCTTTGATTCAGGTGATTGATAACGGAAAAGGGATGAGCGAAACGGATGCCAGAATGGCTTTTGAGCGTCACGCCACTTCAAAAATCAGTCGAATAGACGACCTGTTTCAAATAAAAACCATGGGTTTCAGAGGGGAGGCATTGGCCAGTATTGCTGCGGTTGCAAGGGTGGAATTAAAAACAAGAAGAGCGGAAGATCCGGGTGGAACGTATATCGAAATCGAAAACAGCGAGGTTTTGCTTCAGGAGCCCGTGGCACATAATCCGGGTACAAGCATTGCCATGAAAAATCTATTTTTCAATGTGCCCGCCAGAAGGAATTTTCTTAAAAGCAACACTGCCGAACTTAAAAATATCATGGATGAATTTACCAGGGTGGCTATGGCTTTCCCTCAGATTTTCTTTTCCATGTATTCAAACGGACAGGAGGTATTCCATCTCGAAAAAGGAAACCTCAAACAAAGACTGGTTCAATTGCTGGGCAACACATATCAAACAAAACTTGTTCCGGTTCTGCAAGACACCGATTATTTAAACATCTCCGGTTTTGTAGGTAAGCCGGATGCTGCAAAAAAAACAAGAGGCGATCAGTTTCTATTTGTCAACAGCCGTTTCATAAAAAGCGCTTATCTCAATCATGCCATCAGCAGCGCATACTCGGATCTGTTACCCAAAGACAGTTTTCCCATGTACGCCTTGTTCATCGACTTGGATCCCGCCCAACTGGATATCAATGTTCATCCCACCAAACAGGAAATCAAATTTGAGGATGAAAAAATCGTGTATGCTTTTGTGCAGTCAGCTGTCAAACATGCACTGGCGCAATTCAGCATCACGCCTACCTTGGATTTCGAACTGGATCCCCGTATCGAACAGCTAGACGCCATTCGTAAACCCTTCACAGAAGAAAAACAAGAACGTACTTCCGCCTCCGGACTTTATCAAAGCTTTACCCAAAAAGGGCAAGCGCATTTCATTGAGGGTTCATCCAATCTAGCCAACTGGAAAGATTTCTATGAGCCTGAGCAAATCCCTGTTGAACAAACTGTTTCCAATCCGGTGTTCAAATCAGAACAATTACCGGGTTACGATTTTTCCGAAATGAATCTGATGCAATGGAACAAGACCTATATCGTGTTTCAACATCAGGACCAACTTACTGTGGTTCATCAGCAGCTCGCCCATGAAAGGGTTCTGTATGAATCATACGTTGAAGCCATGACAAAAAAGCCCATTTCTTCTCAGCAAAGTCTGTTCCCTGCTACACTGGAATTGAGTCCGTCTGATGCGGCACTGTTGGAAGAGCTTTTGCCGGAACTCCTGGATCTGGGATATCAACTTGAGCCTTTTGGGAAAAACACTTTTGTGATACAGGGCACACCGGCTGATGTATTGACCGGAAATGAACAACGATCCATCGAACAGATGCTTGAACAATACAAGCATTTCACCAGCGATCTCAAATACGACAAAAAGGAAAAATTAATGCGGGCTATGGCGTTTCAGCATGCCGTAAAACCGGGAATGGCGCTCAGTCAAAAAGAAATGAAGCATCTCATGGAACAACTATATGCCTGTCAGACGCCGGGAAGCAGTCCTAACGGAAGGCCCACACAAATCAGATTCGGTACCGAAGAGATGGACAGGATGTTTGGGAAATAGGGTTAATTTTTTTTCATCATGTCGCAAATCCAATCGGCGACCGTTTTTTTGAGTATTGAAAAATCTCCCACATGATTGTTGATCATAACCGAAAATAAAATGGGTTGATTTTTTTTATTGTAATACCATCCACTCAAGCAATACACATTTCCCATTGATCCCGTTTTGGCAAATATTTTACCTGATTCTTTGTTGAACATATTTTTCAAGGTGCCATATCCTCCTGTTGGGAATATTTTTTCCAATCGTGCTGTTCCAAATTCTGAAATCATGCGGTCTAACATATAAACCTCATCGTTTGGGGTAAAAAGATTGTACCTGCTCAGTCCGCTGCCATCCACCCATCTTGGCTTTTGAGGCAAATCTTTCAATTCGTTTTTCAATAAAGTATCAATCAATTTTTTTTCATTCAATTCATTCAAAGCCTGATCCGCCGCCATCAACAATATTTGCTCGGCAATAAAATTGTCACTGCGGTACATCATTTTTTTGAGAACAGAGTCGGTGGGTTGACTGTAGAGGGGTTTGTATTCTTTCTTTTCAACACTTGCATGATCAATGAATGTTGGCGAATGATACAAGGTGTTTTTTAAGATATGAAACGCTGTTTTATTGCCAAAGGTTTCAAAGGGAACAGACAATTTGATGGTGTTCTCTTTTCCGTTTAATACCACTTCAACATGATTTCCGCCCATCTGGCGAAATATGCTGCTTTTTTCTACTGAGGTATCGTATTTTTTAAAAATGGAGTATTCCGGCAGGTCGCTGTTGATTGCGGCAAGGTCGTAGGTAAATGTGGAGTCGGGATTGTATTTTTTTATCCACTCCGTAGTAAACCGATTGCCCCAAATGGGAAAACTGCTTCGTTGAGGCATGTAGTTTTCACTCATGTCGTCTATCGTCCATCCCTTACCGTAAGCATCAGTCTGTAATGCACGATCTAAAACAACAACCTTATTTTTTTCATCATTCAAAAAACGATGAACGGGCTGGGGATTGAAGTCGGGCATCATAAAAGTGGGATCCCCTGACGGTAGAACAAACAAGCTGTCGTTTTGTGATTTGTAATAAATGCCGACAAGACTATCCCCCAAATATTTCATTCCGGCGAAAAGGGTAAATATTTTTGCGGTGCTCGCCGGCACAAAATAATCTTCGCTTTGGTGCTGATAAATAAACTTTTTTTCAGTCGGATCGTAAAGACTAATTCCGATCTGTGCTTTTTTTATTTGAGCGTCGGATAGTAATGTATTTTTTGTTTTTTTTGAAACTAGAGCAGACGTGGAGCATGAAGCCATCAACAACACGCTGGCTATTGCCAACAACAAGCATGGAGTAAACTGTTTTTTTCTAATCATGAGCTAGGACAATTGCATTAAGGGTCAAACCAATCAATCCATTCTTTCCTGCGCCCTGAGCCACCTTTCGGGCATATCGTTGTTTTTGGCACATAGATAATCGCTGTAACTGCATGGGATGAATTCATTATTCGGCAATTTCATCCACCATCTTTTTGTTCTTTTGCTTTGCAGGAAAAGGGTGTCTACCTCGGCAAAAAGAGTGTAGTATTCGTTGAAAGCTCCAGTATCGTTGAGACTAGCCTCGTGTTTGGATTTTGATATTCCATCAATGAGATACCAAATCATTTGAGCGATGAGTTTTGCGGTCAGGTTTCTATGGTCGTTTTCCGGATCATAGCCATAGATGCCAATGGTGGACATATTCGTACTTGAACCGGCATATTGGGTAAGGATACAAGCTTCTTCTCCATCGAATCCGTTGGTACTCATGCTGTTTGCCGGTGCGGCACCTTGTTTTATCGCAGATATGTCGAAGCTGATAAAATGAGATCCTCGAATGACGGGCTCCATTTCTTCTATCGCAGATCGTACGGCTCCGAGTCTATGGCAATCAAATTTCAACTTGTCGAGGGTTTCCAACAGTCTTGGGTGTACGAAATAGCTTTGAAATCCGATATGGTTGTAATGGCGGATGAAATTGGGTTCTGAGGTCAGCATTTCTAACAGAAAATTTTCGTCTTTGATGATGCTGTCTCCTCTGAGGTCTATCGAAGCGTCGATGCAGGTAGCTTCGACAACCCGACTCATTGATTTATATGCTTGATATTGCGCCTGCGTGATGTCGTGACTTCCGCCCAAAATCAATACTTTTTTTCCCATTTCGATCAGGTCTCTCAGCACAGTTTGCATGGCTGCATAGCTATCATTTAGAGTGGCGCCCATTTTTACGTTTCCTATGTCGGCAACCTCTACATCATCATGCCATGCATGCAGGAAATAAAGTTGTTTGCGAATTTCATCCGGAGCATCACTGTAACCGAAAGCGATACCCTTTCCTCTTCTTTCTCCAATTCCCAAAATAACAAGGTCGACATTTTCCAAATCAGGAAAAGAGTTGTGGTATGCGTTTATTTTCTTTCCAAATTGTCCGTCTGTAAAAATGGTTTCGCCAAACAGGGCAGCGGGATCGATGGGCGTTAAAAAATCTTGTAAATCCGACATATTCGAGGTTTTTACAAACCTAAAACAATGCGTTGAAAACATTACGCTTTCCAAAGAATATTTATCTGAACAAAATGCGGCTTATGGTGTAAATTTGTATGTCGGATTTACCGGCAAGGAACAACAGAAGAATCATGAGTGAAAATCCAGCAATACTTCAGGAAGTAGTTATAAAATTCGCGGGTGATAGTGGTGATGGTATGCAGTTGACAGGTACACAGTTCACCAACAACTCCGCTTTGCTGGGATTGGATCTTGCCACATTTCCGGATTTTCCTGCCGAAATCCGTGCTCCGATCGGCACCCTGCCCGGTGTCAGCGGCTTTCAGCTTCGTTTTAGCAGCGACCGCATTTTCACTCCGGGTGATGAATGTGATGTGCTGGTTGCCATGAATGCTGCCGCATTGAAAGTGAATCTGTCTTCGCTGAAAAAAGGTGGAAAAATCATCATAAACACAGATGGTTTTGATGCCAAAAACCTCAGACTGGCCAACTATCCCGATGGTGTCAATCCCATGGATGACAATAGTCTCGACGGGTACGAAGTCATTAAAATGGATGTGACCAAAATGACACGCGAGGCGCTGAAGTCTTTTACACTTGGCACTAAAGAGAAGGACCGCGCTAAAAATATGTTCGTTCTTGGCTTCTTGTATTGGATGTACAACAGAAGCATGGATAACACCATTCGCTTTTTGGAAGAGAAATTCAATAAAAGGGCCGATATCCTCGAAAGTAATGTGCTTGCTTTAAAAGCGGGCTATCATTTTGGAGATACAACTGAAACTTTTTCTTCCCGCTATGAAGTGGCCAAAGCCAAAATGCCTTCCGGAAAATATCGTTCCATCATGGGCAATCAGGCACTTGCGTATGGGTTGATCGCTGCCGCTCAAAAATCGGGACTCACTCTTTTTCTAGGAAGTTATCCGATTACTCCGGCTTCCGACATATTGCATGAACTTAGTCGCCATAAATCATTTGGCATTAAAACTTTTCAGGCCGAAGATGAGATTGCAGCCATCACATCTGCCATTGGTGCCAGCTACGGAGGAAATTTGGGCGTTACAACCACATCAGGACCAGGTATGGCATTAAAAACAGAAGCCATGGGTCTAGCAGTCATGCTCGAAATTCCTTTGGTCATTTGCAATATTCAAAGAGGAGGACCAAGTACAGGTTTGCCTACCAAAACAGAACAGAGTGATTTGCTCCAAGCATACTACGGAAGAAACGGGGAGTGTCCTATTCCGGTGATTGCCTCCTCCACACCGAGCGATTGCTTCGAGATGGCTTTTGAGGCTGTCCGTATCGCCATACAACACATGACGCCTGTCATTTTACTCAGCGATGGATATATCGCAAATGGTGCTGAGCCTTGGAAATACCCATCTGCAGCAGATTTGCCGGAAATAAAATTCGAATTCAAGTCGACCGCCAACTTTACTGAATCTCCATATCAACCTTATGCCCGTGATGAAAAAGGAGCCCGAGCCTGGGTTATACCGGGTACCGCAGGTCTGGAACATCGCATTGGCGGATTGGAAAAACAAAACATAACTGGAAATATCAGCTACGATCCATCCAATCACCAGACCATGGTGAAAATCAGACAAGAAAAAGTAGACAAGGTCGCTGATTATATTCCTGAACAAAAACTGGATAGTGGCCCTGAAAAAGGAAAAGTTCTTGTGTTGGGATGGGGCAGTACTTATGGAGCAATCAAATCAGCTTGTATCGAACTACAGGCACAAGGCATGTCTGTTTCACACGCACACCTCAAATACATTCGTCCTTTCCCTAAAAATCTGGGCGAAATCATTTCCAATTTTGAAAAGGTACTGGTTCCTGAATTAAATAACGGCCAGTTGATTCGTATAATCCGAGACCAATTTTTGGTGGATGCGAAAGGGTATAACAAAATCATGGGGGTTCCATTGACCAAAAAAGAATTGGTTGAAACCATCAGTGAAATGTTGCATTCCTGATGACCTCAACCAAAATCAAAATTAAAATCAAAAAAATTATTTGATACGCTCTCTGAGTGAAAGAGATACTTTGAATTGAAAACTGAAGTATCCGTCGTTCTGTAATGGACTTCCTCTCTTACCACCTGGCTTAGTGTCTTGTCCGTTTATTTCTCTGTTGTTCAATGCAAGCGCATTAGCCAATCTGACACCGGTAAATCCATTCAACGCATATTTTTCAGGGTCGATATAATTTCCACTGACATCATCTAAATAGTCTGTAGTTAAAATTCTGTAAAGCAATTCAGCACGAAGAGTAATGAGTGGAGAAAGCTCGTAACGTAGACCACCTCCAACAGGGAAATTGAATTGCTTCAACTTATAAGGTTGCTTATCAGGATATTCTTTCAATCCTTGTCCTTCGGTAGATAATGGTTGCAAGTCGATCAACCTGTTTTCTATTTTCGCTTGTGGGTTGAAAGAGTAGAATCCTATCCCACCTGCCACGTAAGGAGAGAAGCGTGGAGGATCTTGATCTTTGAGTGACCAATCCACAAAAAGAAAGAAGGGATGGAATTCTGTAACCAAACTGAATTCTGTAATCTTAGATTGAAAGTTCAGATTTCTATTGAATCTGCGACGGGCGATGTCACTCTCGGGAACACTAGACAATACGGCATCATCAGCGGCTACTTTTCCAAAATTGGCCTCCAGTCTTGCCGTAATCGCATTTTTGAAACTAGCAGAAAAACTGATACCTCCGCAAAGCGTTTGCTTCCCGTAATTAAGGTCCTTAACGAATTTTTTTCCAATACCCTGATTGCCACCCAAATCGGTCAGGCAATTCATGGTACCGATGTTTCCTCCCAGTTCAAAAACGACCGGATTATCATAGAATTGGTCGTCAAAGAAATAGTACTGCGCTTTTGTTTGTTTTGAGCTGAAACTCAAAGCTAAAAATAGAATCAGGAATGAATTTAGTCTTCTCATCAACATAATTTTCAGATCCGGGTGTAACGAATGAGTAAAATCGGCTACAAAATAAGAAAAAACATCCAAAAATTAAAAATCAATACGATTCTTAGTGAAAAATTTACAGGCATTTTGAATCCCACATTGATCACATTTTGGATTTCTGGCCAAACAGACATATCTACCGTGGAGTATCAGCCAATGATGTGCCTTATGAACGAGTTCTTTGGGGATGTGTTGGATCAGCTGTTTCTCAGTGGCCAATGGTGTGGTTGCACTGGTCGTTAATCCGATTCTTGCACTCACCCGAAAAACGTGTGTATCCACTGCCATATTCGGTTGATGGTCTATGACCGAGGTGATCACATTTGCCGTTTTTCTTCCAACCCCTGGTAAAGCCACCAATTCTTCTACAGTCATAGGGACTTTGCCCCCATATTTCTCTAAAAGCATCGATGAAAGTCCCATCAGATGCTTTGTTTTGTTGTTGGGATAGGAAATGCTTCTGATCAGTCCAAAAATATCATCAAAACTGGCTTTGCTCATCGTTTGAGCATCAGGATATTTTTTAAATAATGGGGGAGTCACCAGGTTTACCCTTTTGTCGGTGCATTGGGCAGAAAGCACGACGGCCACCAGCAGTTCAAATTCATTTCTGTAGGCTAATTCTGTTTCGGCTTCTGGAATGTGCTGGCTGAAGTACTCTATTACCGCCTGGTATCGCTCTTTTTTGGTCATAAAAAAACCTGCTTTTTTCTAAAGCAGGTTAAAATTAAGATGATTTGTTCGCTTACTCCGTTGTTGAAAGCTCTTCAACTTGAATTTCAGCGTATTTAAGAATCTTGTTCACTGAATTTTCGCTTGGACTCATATTGAACCCATCGAGTTCATTTTTGGTATGTTCCAGCTGTAAATAGATTTCTTTCAGATTCCAGTCTTGTTCTAAAGCGATTTTTATTTCTTGCGTCTGTTGTGGGGAAGTTTCACCATACAGGTATAGCAGAAGATCTTCCTGTGTAATACTGTGCATAGGCAGGTTTGGTGGTTTTGTTAAGTAAATTATCCGTAATCCAAACTTATAAACGGCTGTTTTATCTTCTTATTGTGCAGCCGAGGATTTTTTTTATAATTATTTACAAATGAACACTTCTTCGTTGTCTTTTTTCATCCTGTAGCGCTCTCTCGCGTATTTTTCAATCGTTGCAGCACTGGTTTTCAGCTCCTGCAATTCCGCTTTTGTTTCGGCAATCTGAACGGACAGCTGTTTTTCGGCTTTTTCCAGATTTTTGAGTTTTTCCATGCGATTGGCTATCAAACCCCAGTCTTTCGGGTCGAAAAAGGCCATCCAGACCAGAAAAAACAATATCACGAGAAGATATTTGTTTTTTAGAAATTGGTATTTGGTAAAAAAAGCGTTGTTCATTTTCAAATCGGATTATATGGTAAAAATGGGCTTGAGTCCAATTAATATCACTTACCAAATGTAATCTTTCCATTTGGATAAATACCTGATTCTCCCAATACTTCTTCGATTCTGATCAATTGGTTGTATTTCGCCATTCTGTCGCTCCTCGAAGCGGATCCGGTTTTGATTTGACCGCAATTCAGAGCCACAGCCAAATCGGCGATGGTGCTGTCTTCTGTTTCGCCGCTACGATGACTCATGATGGTGTTGTAACCATTTTGTTGAGCCATGGAAACTGCGTTTATGGTTTCGGTAAGTGTTCCGATTTGGTTTACTTTAACCAAAAGGGCATTGGCTATATCTCCTTTGATTCCTTTCTCCAAACGCTCCACATTGGTTACGAAAAGATCATCCCCAACCAACTGGCATTTTTTTCCGATTCTGTCTGTCAGCATTTTCCATCCTTTCCAATCGTCTTCAGCCATTCCATCTTCTATGGAGATGATGGGATATTTTTTCACCCAGCTTTCCCAGTAATCCACCAACTGCTCGCTGGTCATCTTTTTGCCGTCGCTTTTATGGAAGATGTATTTTTTTTCTTTCGCATTCCATAGCTCACTGTTCGCCGCATCCATAGCTATGGCTACTTGGGAACCTGTCTTGTATCCTGCTGCCTGTATGGCGTTGAGCACCGTTTCGATGGCTTCCTCATTGCTTTGGATGTTCGGAGCGAATCCGCCTTCATCACCCACATTGGTACTATACCCTTTTTTCTTTAATACGGATTTCAAAGCATGAAAGATTTCAACGCCCCATTGAAGGCCTTCGCTGAAACTTTTTGCACCCACCGGCATGACCATAAATTCCTGGAAATCGATTTTATTGTCGGCATGCGCACCACCATTGAGGATATTCATCATCGGTATAGGAAGAATACGCGCATTGGTTCCGCCGATATAACGATACAAAGGAAGATTTGCCTCCAGTGCTGCAGCTTTAGCTACTGCCAAACTTACGGCCAGCATGGCATTCGCACCCAATTTGCTTTTATTGGCAGTACCGTCTAAGGCGATCATGGCTGCATCAATTCCTGTTTGGTCTGCCACATCCCATCCCAAAAGCTCGCTTGCGATGGTGGTATTTACATTTTTCACGGCCTTCAGAACGCCCTTACCCAGGTACATTTTTTTGTTGTTATCGCGCAGTTCTACGGCTTCGTGAATTCCGGTGCTAGCTCCGCTTGGTACTGCCGCCCTTCCCAGGCTTCCATTTTCGGTTAATATGTCTACTTCCACAGTGGGATTTCCACGGCTGTCTAAAATCTGGCGGGCATGGATCGAAGCAATGTAACTCATGGTCTTGATGCTGTTTTAAGGGTTAAAAAGTTGATATTGCAAGTTAACCAAACTTTGGAATTATTCCTCCTTGTTGTTTAACGTTAATGATTTGAAAACAGATTCCAGGTCTTGCGACATGTTTTGAAGCGATTCGATGTGCAGTGCATTTTGTAAGCTCCATTCCAGGATTTTCTTTTGTGTCAGATCCGGATTCATCGTTTCCCACTCAACAAGATTTGAGGAAATCATCATGATGCTTTCTCCATCCGCTATTTTCTTCAATTCATTCGAATCAATCGATTCTCTCCATTGAACCCTGATCAAAGATTTTCTGATTGTTTTATTTTTCAAATCAACCAGTTTGCTATCCGCAACAATTTTGCCTTTATTGATAATGATCACTCTTTCGCAGAGAGCTTCCACCTCTTGTAAAATATGGGAGGAGAAAAGTATGGTTTTTTTCTTAGCGAGTGTTCGGATCACTTCGCGTATTTCGATGAGTTGGTTGGGGTCAAGTCCGCTTGTAGGCTCATCAAGAATAAGAACTTCCGGATTATGTATCAATGCGGCTGCGAGTCCTACGCGTTGTTTGTATCCCTTGCTTAGCTGATGAATCTTTTTGTCTGATTCCGGAGTCAGACCCACCTGTTGTATGGCAAATTCTGTGGCCATTTCCCAGTTTTTCAATCCATGAACGCCTGCGATAAATTGCAAATACTCTCTTACGAACATGTCGCTGTAGAGTGGATTGGATTCTGGCAGATAACCCAACTTTTTTTTGAATGAGGTATCACCGGGTTGGATGGTTTGGCCGCAGATGCTGACGCTGCCGGAATCGGCAGAAAAAAAACCGGTAATCATCTTCATGGTCGTTGATTTTCCGGCTCCGTTGGGTCCCAAAAATCCTACGATTTCCGGACTCCCGATTTCAAAAGAAATGTCGTCTACAGCTCTCTGATGGCCATACGTTTTTGTAAGATGCTTAACCTGAATCGACAAAGTACAAAGGTTTATGTGTTACTCCTTACCGGATTAATCTTTCTTTTCGGCAGGGGGTTGCTGGTTTCTGTTTTGAGGTCCTCTTTGTGGTCCGTGATTACCACCACTTGGTCGGTTACCACCGGGTCTTTGTGGCCTGTTTCCTGGCTGTTGTTGATTTTTTTGTCCTTGTGCCGGGTTATTTCTACCTGCCTGAGGCTGCTGAGGTCCGCCAGGAACAGCTCTCGCCTGAGGTGCATTTCTTGGTCCGGACTGATGTTGTTGAGGTCTTTGCTGATTTCTTTCTTTGTCTCTTCTCTTTCTTGTTGTTTTTTCCAGACTCTTCAGGCTGATTTGTCCAACAAGGTCCGCATATTCAGGTTCTACTTCCTTGGGCTTCGAACTAGTTACTTCTACGGTTTCAAACTCTTCGGGTCTGATGCCTTCACGGTTCTGGGCTTTGATTCGTTTTACCGTTTCCAGACTCAATGGATATTGCTTGTTGCTGTCTGGCATGGTATACCACATCAGGTTTCTGAAAATATCTTTTTTGGCGAGAAAAGCTCTTCCTTTGGCCATTTCAAGTACATCCGCATCGTTGGGGAAATACTGAAGGGCATCCATGTATGTATCAAGCTCGTAGTTCAGGCAGCATTTTAACCTGCCACACTGACCGCTAAGTTTGGTCTGGTTGATGCTCAGGTTTTGATATCGTGCAGCATTGGTATTTACACTTTTGAAATCAGCGAGCCAGGTACTGCAACACAATTCACGTCCGCAGCTTCCGATTCCACCCACTTTACCGGCTTCCTGACGAGCTCCGATTTGCCTCATTTCCACTTTCACCTTGAACTCCGCCGCGTAAAGCTTGATCAATTCCCTAAAATCCACACGATCATCCGCTATATAAAAATAGGTGGCTTTTTTGCCATCTGCTTGTATCTCCACTTCAGCCATTTTCAACTCCAACTTGAGTTGTCTGGCAATCGCACGGCTCCGAATCAACATATTTGCCTCGCGTGTCTTGGTCTCCATCATTTTCTCAATATCCTGTTCTGTCGCCCTTCTCAGAATTTTTTTGATGTCCGGACTCTTCTCATCCAGGTTGTTTTTCTTGAGCTGTAATCGTACCAATTCTCCGGTCAGGTTGACCATGCCCACATCAAATCCCGCAACGCCCTCAACGGCAATCATGTCGCCTTTGGAATAATAATGTACCGTCGTATTACGGAAATAGTCCTTACGGCTTCCGTTATTGAAGGAAACTTCAACGATTTTACAGCTGCTTTCCGCATCACCAAACGGCAGATTGGACAACCAATCATGCACATTCATGCGGTTACATCCTCCACTGGCACAATGACCATGACTCTGGCAGCCCGATGGACTGCCATCTGCTTTGGTTCCACAACTTCCACAACCCATATATAAAGTATCTTTTATTGAATGAAATGTTTTCCGTTTTCATAACGGAGGCTGTACCCCATTGGATATCAGTGTACCAAAATTACTGATTTGTTGCTAATAATGTGAAACAGACGGATGGTCAATGCGTGAAAGAGCATTTTGGAGTTGGCGTTTCGTTCTATTTGATAGATGGAATCGCTCAAAACAGAGGCCATGGCTTCCAACTGCGGAAACTGACAGATTTTTTTGAGCTTTTTTGCAAAATCAAGCTGTGTGGCTTGTTTTGATCCTTCTTCCGGCTCAATTCCGTTGTTGTTGAATTCAGCGGTTACGGCCATTTCGATGAGATGAAGAAAATATTGTAAAAATTGTTTTTGCTTCTCTCTTCCTAGTTTCGCAGTTTCTTCCACCCACTTCACCTGAGCCATGGGTCCGCTTTTCAATATGCTGTTCATCCAGTCTCTCAACATTACTTCCCACTGGTCGTCGCCATGTTTGAGTTGCAATACGGCATCTCTGTAGTTACCGTCGCAAAATGAGGCAATGACTTCCGCCGCACCACGATCCGCTTTTTCTTTTTCAACCAATGCTTCTGTGATGTCGGATTTTGACAATAGCGGAATTTTGATCAATTGTGTTCTAGAGAGGATGGTTTGCAAAATCTGTCCTTCATTTTCAGCGACAAAAAACATCAGGGTTTGTGGAGGCGGCTCCTCAATCAGTTTCAGGAGTTTGTTTCCTTCATTACCGAATAGCTCGGTCATCCAGACGATGAGGATTTTATATCCAGATTCAAAACTTTTGAGATTCATCCTACGGATGATGTCGTTGCACTCTTCCGAGGTTATGTTCCCTTGTTTGTTCTCCGCATCTATATGTTGCAACCAGTCGAAGCTGTTTCCGTATGGGTTTTCCAAAATAAATTTTCTCCAAGGCTCAATCAGATCGGTAGAAATGGTCGGTCTTGTTTTGGAAATGCCACTAATGGTTGGAATGGTGAAATGAATATCGGGATGTATGAGTCGGGCTGATTTCTGACAAGATGGGCAAACTCCGCATGAGTCATCAAGCTGCTCAGGCGCTTGGTTAACAGGTTCTGGTTCTCCGAACATACCCAGTGATGCTGGAGCTTGAGATCTGCCGTTAATCTTGTCGCACAATACATATTGGGCAAAAGCCCTGGCTAGCGAAAGTGCCCCGTTTCCTTCTTTTCCAAGAAAGAGCAGAGCATGACTCAACCTGTTTTGATGGAATAATCCGGTCAGTTGTTGTTTTGTCTCCTGTTGTCCTATGATGTCTTTGAATTGCACAGGATGCAAACTTAACCAAAAAATCAGCGCTTCGGAATCAAACTTGAATGCTTAGAGTGCATTCAGTATTTCCGGGTCCTCCGGCTTTACTCTGCTTTCGAATTTTTGTATCAGGTGGCCTTCTTCATCGATCAGGAATTTGTTGAAATTCCAGCCCACAGTAGCATCAAGCACTCCATTTTTTGATTTTTGGGTAAGCCACTGATATAATGGACACATTTGATCTCCGGTTACAACCGATTTTGCTGCCAAAGGAAAAGTGACACCATAGTTTTTTTCGCAAAAGCTTCCGATTTCTGTGTTTGAACCGGGTTCTTGTCCACCGAAATCATTGGAAGGAACACCCAGGACGACTAATTTGTCCTTGTGTCCCGCATATAGAGATTGCAATGCTTTGTATTGCGGCGTGTATCCACACTCAGATGCGGTATTTACGATCAATATTTTTTTTCCTTTGAAATCTGAAAGATTGATGGTCCCACCCTGAAGAGATTCAATCTTGAAGGTATGGATGGATGGAAGTGAGTCCATGGAGGATGTAGTATTTATTGAGGGATTGTTTTCTTTTTGTTCAGGTGTGGTACAAGAGACCAGGCTCACGTACAATACAGAAAGTAGTATAAGTTTCATTTTGGAAATCATTTTAATACTAACACAAAATGGCCGGAATTGTTTCCAATCATCATTGTTTTTCATAGCAACCCAGGTCCGGTGTTCCGTTTACAGTTCTTGATAATCCGTCCAAGTCTTTTGGCAAAAGGGTGGCGGAACCTTGGTCAATTCCCGGAGCCGATGGATTTCGCGATGTTCTGAAATCGTAATATTCCTCAAAAGTATCTACACTGTCAAACAGTGGATCGATGTTTCTGAGCAGATTGATGGAGCTCCAATAGTTGGAATCGGATTCGTTCTTTAAAATGCAATTTTCCAATCGAACGTCAAAGATGCCATTTCCAGCTTTGTCCAATCGTATCTCATTTAATATGTTTCCACCTTCTCCCCAAAGGATCGAATTTTTGATGTTCATGGACAGATCGGAAGTAGCGCCAGTGCCTGAAAGCAAGGCATAATCACTCGCTTCGAGAACCGGCTCCTGATGAAGAACATAGCTGTTTGAATAGGCCACAATAGTACAATGCTCTAGGTCGTATTCACCGCCTTTTTCAATATTGATGTTGTTTCCGCAATTGCTGATCAGGCAATTTGTGGCGATGAAGCTGCTCTCGATAGCGTATATGCCTGACCTTAATGCGTTATCGATTATACATTGACGTAAAGTAAGTTTCGGAGCGGTAGAGTTTGGTGATGGAGAAATCAGATTGATGGCATCTGTGGCATTTAAAAGTATGGTGTAAGCCATTTGATTGTCTTGGCTGGATGGCCTGAAATATAAGCCCGGCCAGGATCCGGGAAGTCCTTTATAATATTCATCCATTCTGTCGCCACGGATGACGACAGGTTCTGCTTCTGTACCCATAGACTGCAAGCTGCCGTCAATGAGGATTGGCGCATTCGCATGGACAAATATCCTGCAACCTGGGAGTAATTCCAGTGTTGCGTTGCTGTCTATAATCAATGGTCCGATAATTACATAAGGCAGTGAATCATTCCAAGTAACGTCGGAGGTTATGCGTGAATTCCGAACGAATACGGCGTTTTGTCCATAGGCTTCGAGTTGAACGAAACTTGTATTTCCATTGCAGTCGAAGCGGATGCTATCCTGAATCAGAAAAGGCTGGTTTTGTTGGTTCGGATCTATATTAACGGTTACAAAAACATATGCGCTGTCTTCGGCATCCAAATCGAAATCGCTTGTGGAAGAAGAGGGGATGCCGTTGATGTTGATCTGGAAAGAGGATCCGTTGCCACTCATCAAACGAATCTGACTGATTCGTATCTTCTGGTTGTTATTGTTGTATATTTTGAAAGTTTGGGTGACAGATCCTGATGAAACAAAAACGGTGTCAAAGCGGATGGTGTCTTTGCTGAATGTGATGCCTGATTCGGAGTTTGTCGTAAAGTCGTCTTTGGCACAGCTGTTCATCAACAAAGCAGCAAAGCAAATGATGAAAAAGATTTTGAAGAAGTGGAAACGCATATTCAAAAATAAACCATTCAATCTTTCATTCCCTTTTCAAAGGCAAATAAGAAATGAAAATGGAATCAAGCTACTGCAATGGTAGCCACAAACAGACATGCTCCTTTTGATTTCAGAATTTCTGTACCACATGCTTCGATGGTCGCTCCTGTGGTAACCACATCATCCACCAGCAGAATCCGCTTTTGTTCAAAAACTTTCGGATCGGGCACATGAAACACATCAGCCGTGTTATTCCATCTTGAGATTCTGTCTTTTCGGGTTTGGGTTTCGGTGGCTTTCTTTTTCTGAATGAATCCGTTTTGCATGGTAACGCCGAGGATTTCCGATAATCCCTGCGCGATGCATTCCGCCTGATTATAACCGCGCTTTTTTTGTTTTCCAGCATGCATGGGCATGGGAATGATCATGTCCAATTGATGGAAACGAGTGCTGCTTCTCATTTCAGCACCGAGCAATTTTCCCAAGTATCTGCCTGCAGCCTGATTTTCTTTATATTTCAGTTCGTGAATCAATTTTTGAAGAATGGCACCTTTTGAAAAATAAAACCCACTCGTCGCCGCTTGCAAATCCAATCGGCCTGCGAAAATTTTCTCAACCGGATTGTTGGGTATGGATGAAAATCCGGTGATTGGCAAATTCTGCTTGCAGGAAAAACAAAGCAAGATTTTTCTATTTTCCAGTTCATGTCCACAGCATCGGCAATAATGAGGAAACAAAATCTGGCCCACTGAGCGGAGCATGGATTGAAACATAGTTAACTACAGGGTCAGAACAACAAATGATATAATTCCTCCACTTTGGAAAGAGCGACGATTTGAATACCAGTTGACGATTTATCGACAATCTTATTGTATTTACTTACGATGATTTTTTCGAAACCCAGTTTTTCTGCTTCGGCGATTCTTTGTTCGATTCGGTTTACCGCACGAATCTCTCCACTCAAACCAACCTCTCCGCTGAAACATACTTTTTGAGGAAGTGCCACATCTTCAAAACTGCTCAACAAGGCAGACACTATTGCGAGGTCGATTGATGGATCATCCGCTTTTATGCCTCCCGCTATGTTTACAAAAACGTCCTTCATGCCAAATTGGAATCCACCTCTTTTTTCCAAAACTGCCAACAGCAACTGTAATCTTCTTAAATCAAAGCCGCTTACTGTTCTTTGTGGTGTTCCGTAAACGCTGGGTGTAACCAAAGCTTGTGTTTCTATCAATAAGGGACGCATGCCCTCCATGGTTGCCGCAATTGCGATGCCGCTGAGATGATCTTCTTTTTGGGCAATCAAGATTTCACTCGGGTTGTCAACCGGACGCATACCTTGGCCTGTCATTTCATAGATTCCAAGTTCTGAAGTGGAACCGAAGCGATTTTTTAGTGTTCTCAAAATTCGATAGGCATAATGTCTGTCACCTTCAAACTGAAGAACCGTATCAACCATATGCTCCAATAATTTCGGACCCGCTATCGTACCATCTTTGGTGATGTGACCGATCAGGAAAACAGGGGTCTGGGTTTCTTTGGCAAAACGTTGCCATTCCGCAGCACATTCCCGGATTTGACTGACGCTGCCTGGTGCCGATTCTACGAAAGGAGACTGTAAGGTTTGAATCGAATCGATAATGACCAGCTCAGGTTTTAATTTTTTGATTTCCTTGAAAATGGTTCTTGTATCTGTTTCGGTAATGAGAAAAAAATTTGGATTTGAAATGCCCAAACGATCGGCTCTCATTTTGATTTGTTGCTCACTTTCCTCACCACTTACATACAGGGTTTTAATTTGTTTGAGTTGTAAACCATTCTGTAAAAACAAAGTTGATTTTCCTATCCCGGGTTCTCCGGCAACCAAGATGAGCGCACCAGGAACAATACCTCCGCCCAACACACGATTCAATTCATTATCCGTAGTCACCATCCTTTTTTCTTCCGCGCTGCTTACATTGTCCAGTAAAATGGTTTTTGATTTTTCATGTTCATGAAAAGCTGACCAGTCCTCTTTTCCATTTCCGTCATTCCCTTTGGAAAGCACTTCTTCCACAAATCCATTCCATTCCTGGCATGAAGGACATTTGCCAAGCCACTTAGCGCTTTCGTAACCACAATGCTGACAGAAAAAAGATGTTTTTACTTTACTCATGAAGTAAAAGTAATGGCAATTGATGGAAAGAAAATCTTGTGTAAATGAAATTTATTCAGGATGAAAAAGAAATAAAAAAAAGAAAATGAAATTGAAAATTGAATCGATGAGAAGAAAAAGGAAAAGAGAAAAACTAAGACGTAAAAAAAGTAAAAGGGTCAACATTACTGCTGACCCTTTGTACTTACTAACCCATTAAATTCTACTGCTAAATTACAAATTGACCCCATAAAAAAAAATAAAATTTCAAAAATGTGAATAAGTTTAACGCTTCAATTATTTATGGATAACAAATTTACAAATAGATAAAACATTGTAAAACAATTAATTAAATTGATTTTATACTTGCTCCAAATTCACTTTTCGTGTATACGTTTACGTTAACCCGTTGAAAAACAATAAAGTTAAAAAAATTAACTAAACAATAAAATAATTTAGTTAGTATATTTGAAACGTCATGGGTGGCATTTTATATTGTTGGATAAAAATTAGTCATTCTGACGCCCAATTTTTTAAAAACTTGGCTAAAAAAATGGTTTTTTTCGTGATTTCTTAAAAAAAAAGGTCAATTTCTGAGTGACTAACTCACATTAAAAATAAAAAGAATGAAACCCTTAATAAACCCATTATTCCTCCATGAGATCCGCTTGATGCTTATGAGTCGGCTTATGCACCAAAAAGAGGTGGATTTCATCAGGATCTTAAAAAATACCGGATTTTCATCAGGAAATCTCAGTCTGCAGGCTTTAAAATTGAAAAAAGCAGGATATCTGGATATACGTAAGCGTTTCAAGGGCAATTATCCATCTACCTCGTTTCAGATCACCAGACAAGGAAAAACTGCGTTACAGGCTTTTTTTGAGACAATCGAATCTTTAAAAAAAGCTGAACAAAGCGAAGCGGATGGCGTTATAGATTCATATGGAATTGGCGATCAAGGCAGAAAAACTCAATAAATCGTACCGGAATTTTCAAGCGGTCAATAATTTATCTTTTACTGTAAACCGCGGAGATGTTTATGGTTTTCTCGGGCAAAATGGCGCAGGAAAATCAACAACCATTAGAATGTTGCTGTCTTTGATTTCTCCTGACAACGGCTCCGTAGCCTACTGGGGCAAATCCTTACACGACCATAGAATAGAGACACTTTCAGGCATCGGCGCCATCATCGAAAAACCGGATTTGTACAAGTATCTGTCTGCGGAAGACAACTTACGCATATTCGCCCGTATGAATGGCATGAAGCTGACAGATAAAGAAGTGCTGTTTCACTTGGACCGTGTCGGTTTGGCTGATCGCAAAAAATCGAATGTCGGCAGTTTCAGTCAAGGTATGAAACAGCGTTTAGGCATCGCCGTCTCATTGGTACATGATCCGAAAATCATCATACTCGACGAACCGACAAATGGTCTCGATCCCCAGGGAATCGCAGACATGCGCAACCTGATCCTCTCATTGAACAAAGACCATGGCAAAACCATCGTTGTTTCATCTCACCTTCTCAACGAGATTGAAATGGTGGCAAACAGAATGATCATCATTCATAAAGGATCCTCTGTGGTGGAGGGGAAAGTATCTGAACTCCTCGATCCGGCACAAACATTGGTCAAACTCAATACCATCAATCCGGAAAAAACATCTTCTGTGTTGGAAAGATTTACAGCTATGGTTTCTTTCACTTTTGCGGAGGATCATTTCAGGCTGATCATGAATCGCAACAGGGTTCCTGAACTGATACAGCATTTGGTGTCTGAAGATATTTCCATATTGTCGGTACAACCAAAGCATTCGCTCGAAGATTATTTCATTCAACTTACTCAAAACGACTGATATGTGGGGATTGTTAAACATTGAATTATACAAAATCGCAAAAAGGCCCAGAACCTACATTGCTTTCGCCGCCATTGCCGCCATTGTTCTCATTTTTCAATTCGCTTTCAAGGCGGATGGGCAGAGTTATATGGATCTGATGCTCCAGAATATTCAAGACAATTTCGAGTTGGATAAGAATCTTGCGATTAACGGGTATTTCATGTGTTATCTCATCTTGAACACCTTGCTTGTTCAGGTTCCTATACTTGTCGCACTGGTTGCGGGAGATTCCATTTCAGGTGAAGCGAATATGGGAACGTTGAGGTTGATACTTACCCGACCGGTTAGTCGAAGTGAACTTCTTTGGGCCAAATTCATGGCGGCCGCCATCTTTACGATTGTCCTACTGATTTGGATGGCTTTCTTATCTCTATTGGTCAGCACATGGATATTCGGCATAGACGACATGTTGATTTTCCGAGTCAAGGGGGATGAGTCTCAGATTTTACAAATTGCTGCCGATGACGTGCTTTGGAGGTATGTCGCGGCATTCGCTTACGCAGCCATCGCACTGATGGTCATCGCATCTCTTTCCATCTTACTCTCGGTGTATGCGGAAAACTCTATTGGTCCAATTGTGGCTACAGTCTGCATTGTCGTTTTTCTGACCATCGTATCAAACATCAATGTTCCGGTGATTGATAAAAATGTAAAACCCTGGCTCTTTACCACATATATGGTCGGCTGGAAAGGGTTCTTCTACATCGGCACCGATGCGGAAGGCATGCCCATCAAAGGCAGCGTGGAAAACTGGGCATCCATCCGAAACAGCATTACAATTCTATTGGCGCACATCGTTCTGTTTTTTGGATGGGCACAATTCACCTTTAGGAGAAAAGACATTTTATCCTAACAAAAAATCACCATGAAATTGAAACATATAATCTTCATCCTTATCGGACTTTCATTTCTCTCTTCACGTTTACAAGCGCAGCCTGCGGAGCAGCTGATCAAACAAGTGAGGGAGAGATTGGACCAGGTGGTGGACTACGAAGCGGAGGGAACCATGAAAACCAATGTGAGTTTTTTGAAAATTCCCGTTTCCAAAATCACCATGTATTATAAAAAGCCTAACAAACTCAGATTGAAAAATGCCAGCGGTTTCTCTTTTCTACCCAAAGGGGCTGTCAATATCAATATGAATCAACTGGTACAGAACGAAAATTATACCATCATTGATGCAGGCAAGGAGACTCTGAATGGTGTCGCAACCCGCGTTGTCAAATTGTTCCCCCTGAGCGATGAAGATGAAATCGTTTTGTCAACCTTATACATCGATCCAACAAATCTTGTCATACTGAAAAGCAAAACCACAACCAAAGAAAATGGAAGTTTTGAATTGGAGATGAAATACGGAAAATACATCAAGATGGCTCTGCCGGACAAAATCAATTTTAGTTTTCACACAAAAGATTACAAACTACCGAAAGGAATCACGTTTGATTTCGATGATGGTAAAAATGGGAAAGTCACAAAGAAAAATCCTTCGAAAGGAACAGCTGAAATCAGCATCAGCAGTTATAAACTGAACAAAGGGGTTTCAGACCTGATGTTTAAATAAGATCAATCGGACAAACGTTCATCCACCGAATTCGCAACCACATGTCGACTCATTTTACGAAGTGGGTTTCTTCGTTGATCCGAAAATTCATTTCGCGCATGAATGATGTCGATGCAAGTGAATAAAGCTTTTCGGGTTGATGTTTCATCTGCGATTCCTTTTCCGGCAATATCAAATGCGGTTCCATGGTCCGGTGATGTTCTCACGCCACTAAGTCCGGCCGTAAAGTTCACCCCTTCTCCCAAAGAAAGCGATTTGAATGGAATCAATCCCTGGTCGTGATATAAAGCGAGTACTGCATCAAAATTTTCATATTGGCCTCTTGCAAAAAACGCATCCGCACTGTAGGGTCCGAAACACAGCATTCCTTTTTGCTTCGCTTCTTGTATGGCTGGCTTTATGACTTCTATTTCCTCTTTTCCAATCAGTCCTTCATCGCCGGCATGTGGATTCAAACCGAGAATGGCGATTTTAGGCTTTGAAACATCAAAGTCTTTTTTCAGACTCTGTGCCATGAGGTTGAGCTTGCTGATGATGTTCGCCTTAGTGATGAAGGAGGATACATCTTTCACTGGCAGATGCTCTGTGAGCAAACCGATTTTCATATTGTCAGCCACCATCAACATACATACATCGGCCACTCCGAAATGCTTTTTCAAAAATGGGGTATGCCCGGAATAATTGAACGAATCTGATTGTATGTTTTTCTTGTGGATAGGCGCAGTAACGAGTCCGTCAATCTTTCCTGCTTTCAGCGCATCAGCTGCCGTTCGTAAACTGATTACCGCATATTTTCCTGCTTCATCAGTGAGTTCGCCGGGTGTGATATTCACGTCTTCTTCCCAACAAGGGAAAATATTGATTTGTTTATGATTGATTTTAGACAAATCCTTATCCTTCACCGCAGAAAGTTGCATGTTCATTTCCGGGAGTGTTTTCCGGTAAAAATGAACGACTTTGTTGTTGGCAAAGATGACAGGCGTGCAGTATTCCAGGATTCTGCTGTCGCTCAGCGTCTTTATGATGGTTTCCAGTCCAATTCCGTTGAGATCTCCGCAACTGAAACCAATAACCGGTTTATTTTCATGATTCGCACTCATTCCTATTCAATTGAGTTGTAAAAGTACGATTATTTGAGCAAGTAGGACCCTGATTTGCGTATTCCATTCGTTTGATGGAGCATCCCCATAAAATGCATCAGGCATTACGCTTACCTTTGGAACATGTACACACTGAAGAAATCCCTGGGTCAGCATTTTTTGAAAGACAAAGAGATGATTGGTAAGATTCTGGATGCCCTGAAAATACATTCCTTCGAGCAATTGTTGGAAGTAGGACCTGGTGCGGGAGCTTTGACGGAACACCTGATAAAAATTTCAGAAATCGACTTTAAGGCGGTGGAATTGGATGAAGAAAAAATCACCTATCTGAAGCAAAAACATTCGGTGTTGAACGATAAAATCATATCGGCTGATTTTTTGAACATCGAGCCACCCTTCTCCGGCAGTTTCACTGTGATAGGAAATTTCCCGTACAACATCTCCACGCAGATCCTGTTTAAAATTGTGGATTGGAAGGAACAGGTGCCTGTTGTGATCGGCATGTTTCAAAAAGAAGTGGCAGAACGCGCCGCAGCAAAAAGCGGATCCAAAACCTACGGCGTGCTGAGTGTGCTGATTCAGGCTTTCTACGATGTGAAATATTTGTTTGATGTGCCACCGGAATGCTTCAATCCTCCTCCGAAAGTAATGAGCGGTGTGATTGAATTGAGCCGTAAATCAGAAGCCCTACCTTACACAACAGAGGCCGCTTTCGCCCGTTTGGTGAAGATGGCATTCAATCAAAGGCGAAAAACGTTACGCAACGCAGTAAAGGGAATGTTTGAACCGGAAGTGTTGCAAGATGAACTCTTCAACAAAAGAGCCGAACAACTGACCATCCAGCAGTTTGCAGCATTGACACATCGTATGCGTTGATTCAAGGTAAAATCGGACTTTTTAGACCTTTTATGCTGTAAATTTGCGGCGTTAACCCAATGCAGTTTGGGCTTCGTATCAATATCGCTTCACGTAAAGATCAACATATGTTTTTTTCAACCCAAAACAAAGTCAGAATTGTAACCGCTGCTGCTTTATTCGATGGTCATGATGCGGCCATCAATATCATGCGCAGGATCCTTCAGAGCAAGGGCGCGGAAATCATTCACCTCGGACATAACCGCAGTGTGGCTGATATCGTTGAGTGCGCCATCGAGGAAGATGTACAGGGAATAGCGATCACGAGTTATCAAGGTGGTCACGTGGAGTTTTTCAAATACATGAAAGATTTGTTGGAAGAAAGTGGATGTGGACACATTAAAATTTTTGGAGGCGGTGGTGGAACCATTCTTCCTACCGAAATAGAAGAATTGCACGCATACGGCATCAGTCGCATCTATTCTCCCGATGACGGCAGAACCATGGGATTGGAAGGAATGATTGAAGATGTGGTTCGTCAGTGTGATTATTCGCTGATTGAACTTCCGGTCGGAAACGGATCTATGTCGATTGATGAAAAGAAAGACATCCGAAAAATAGCACGTCAAATCACCCTTGCCGAAAACGCCAGCTTCGTTGGTACAACAAAAAATGAACAAGTCATAGTACCCGTGCTGGGCATAACCGGAACAGGCGGAGCCGGAAAATCTTCGGTAACCGATGAAATCGTAAGAAGATTTCTGAACCGATTTGAAGATAAAACCATCGCCGTCATCTCCGTAGATCCCTCCAAGAAAAAAACCGGCGGTGCCTTGCTGGGCGACAGAATTCGCATGAACGCCATCTCTTCTTCACGAGCTTACATGCGCAGTCTGGCAACCCGTGAAAGCGACAAAGCCCTCAGCAAATATGTTCAAGATGCCCTCGACATCTGCAAAGCGGAAGCCTTCGATCTCATCATTCTGGAAAGTGCGGGTGTGGGACAAAGCGATGCTTCCATTCTTGACTATTGTCAGGTAAGCATGTACGTTATGACCCCTGAGTATGGTGCACCTTCTCAGCTCGAAAAAATCAACATGCTTGATTATGCCGATGTCATTTGCCTGAACAAATTCGATAAGGCAGGGGCATTGGATGCCTTGCATGATGTTCGTAAACAGTACATAAGAAACCATGGTTTGTGGGATGCGAAAGATGAGAATCTTCCTGTGGTAGGTACCATCGCCGCTCAATTCAACGATGCGGGAGTGAATACGCTTTTCGACATCCTGATGCAAAAAATCAACAGCAAATTTCCGGATTCATTTTCCATACTATCCGCTTCGGACGAATCCATGCTGAAGTCGGGACAAAACTCAACTGTCATTCCTCCTTCCCGTGTCAGATACCTGGCGGAAATCTCGGAGACTGCGAAACAGTATAATCAGTGGGTGAAAGAACAGTCAGAACTGGCATCCCGCTGGTACCAACTGAACGGCGTTATCAACAGTCTGCAAAATGTCTCTTCCGAGTTACAACAAGAATTGAAAAACAAGACGGAAGAAATCACGCAATCCATTTCCAACGAATCTAAAAGCATGATTACGGGATGGGAAAAATTGAAGGAGAAATATGCGGCAGATCATTATGAATTTGTGGTACGTGATAAAACCATCAAGCAACCTTTGACGCATCAAACCCTATCCGGAACAAGACTTTCAAAAGTTTATCTTCCCAAATTCAAAGACTGGGGCGATTTGTTGACCTGGCAGATGCAGGAGAACGTTCCCGGAGAATTTCCATTCACCGCAGGTGTGTTTCCTTTGAAGCGTGAAGGAGAAGATCCCACTCGTATGTTTGCCGGAGAAGGCGGACCGGAAAGAACAAACAGAAGATTTCACTATGTAAGCCAGGGACAGCCTGCGAAGCGCCTCAGTACCGCATTTGATAGCGTTACTTTGTATGGCGAAGATCCTGCGTGGCGTCCGGATATTTACGGCAAAATCGGCAACAGTGGTGTAAGCATCGCCACCGTGGATGATGCAAAAAAACTATACAGCGGATTTGATCTTTGTGATCCTAAAACTTCGGTGAGCATGACCATCAATGGTCCGGCTCCGATCATCCTTGCCTTTTTCATGAATGCGGCAATCGACCAGCAGTGTGAAAAATATATTTTGGAAAACAATCTTCGTGATAACGTAAATGCGCTGATTGAAGCCAAATACAATCTGGATCAACTGCCCAAATACATCGGAGCTGACGCACAAATGGTCAAGCCATGGAAAGGCAACCTTGAAGGTGTTTTGCCTGAGGGTAATGACGGGCTCGGCTTGCGTTTGCTCGGACTCAGCGGAGCGGATGTTTTACCGGCCGAGGTGTATCAACAGATTAAAGCCAAAGCACTTAGCACCGTAAGAGGTACGGTTCAGGCAGATATATTGAAAGAAGACCAGGCTCAAAACACTTGTATTTTCTCCACTGAATTCGCCTTGAAACTGATGGGGGATGTTCAACAATATTTCATCAACCAGAACGTGCAGAATTTTTACAGTGTGAGCATCAGTGGTTATCACATTGCGGAAGCAGGTGCCAATCCGATCACACAACTTGCCTTTACGCTAGCCAATGGATTTACATATGTGGAGTATTATTTGAGCAGGGGTATGAACATAAATGATTTCGCTCCGAATTTGTCTTTCTTTTTCAGTAATGGCATGGATCCTGAATACAGCGTCATCGGAAGGGTTGCCAGAAGAATCTGGGCGAAAGCCATGAAGCTCAAATACAAAGGCAATTCTAGAAGTCAAAAATTGAAGTATCATATCCAAACCAGCGGCAGGAGTCTGCATGCCCAGGAGATCGACTTCAATGATATCAGAACAACCTTGCAGGCCTTATATGCCATTTACGATAATTGCAATTCGCTGCATACGAATGCATATGATGAAGCCATCACGACACCTACGGAGGAGAGTGTACGCAGGGCGATGGCCATACAGTTGATCATCAACAGAGAGCTTGGCACGGCTAAAAACGAGAACCCGAACCAAGGTTCATTCCTGATCGAGGAATTGACGGATCTGGTGGAAGAGGCGGTAATGACCGAGTTCAACCGCATCACGGAGCGCGGTGGGGTGTTGGGTGCGATGGAAAGAATGTATCAGCGTAACAAGATCCAGGAAGAGAGTCTGCATTATGAAACCCTTAAGCATACCGGCGAATATCCGATTGTTGGGGTGAATACATTTTTAAGCAAAAAAGGATCACCGACCATCATTCCTTCGGAAGTGATACGATCTACGAAAGAAGAGAAAGAAGCCCAGATCGCCACTTTGGAAGCCTTCAAGCAAAGACATCAGGAGCATTCCGCAGCCATGCTACGGAGACTGCAGCAAGTGGCGGTAGACAACGGTAACATATTTGAAGAACTGATGGAAACTGTGAAATACTGCAGTTTGGGTCAAATCACGCAAGCTTTGTATCAAGTAGGAGGTCAATATCGTAGAAACATGTAATTGTTCCAAAAGGGAACATATATGCTCATATATTGGTCAAACGACACGAATGTCAATTGACCAAACTTGAAACGAACTGAACCAGAAAACCAACTTATCTTCACTTCGGTTTTTCATAGGATATTGGATTTTAAAGCGGGGCTAGATTTTTATCTTGGCCCTTTTTTTATGCTTGAAAATATCAACAAAGTACTCCTTTGGAAAAGATTTATTGCTATAACCTCTTATCCTTTTAAAATTTAATCGATTTTAAATGTTACTTGGAATACCATCGCCTTAAAAACGGCAATTTCATCAGTTCTTGTTCTTCCACTTTCAACACCAATCGGGTAAAAAGATATAAGAAGAAGAAAGCCGTTGCAATGGAGAACCAGAATTGAGGAATCCAGGTGCGTAAAGCGAAGTGGGCCAGATAAAGCAATACGCTAAGAACCAAATAAGAAGTCAGTTTTTTTATCGGGTATGGAATGGGATAATGTTTCTTGCCCCATTTGTAGCTGGCAATCATCATGAAAAAATAGCAAATAGCAGTGGCAAGGGCTGCGCCTGTGTAATGCAGCATCGGAATCAGCCAGATGTTCAATCCAATGGTTATGGCTGCTCCTAATAATGTGATGATTGCTCCGTAGCTGTTTTTATTTGTGAGCTTGTACCAAATACTCAGGTTGTAATAGATGCCCAAAAAAATGTTTCCCATGGTAAGCAAGGGAACCACTTCCAGTCCTTCCGCCCATCTTTCATTGGCGAGGTGAATAAAGATCCAGCGGAACACATCCAGAAAAAGAGAGATGAAGAGAAAGAGGAAGCAACAAGCAATCACAAAGAATTTCATGATTCTAGCGTATGTTTTCTTTGCATCCTCGTCCTTGCTTCGGTTGAAGAAAAAAGGTTCGGCCGCCATACGAAAGGCCTGTATCATGATGGTAACGAGAAGGGCTAAACGAAAAATATTCGCAAATACACCAAGCTCATGGTTGGCTTGTTCCATCGGCAGATCCACCACATGTCTGTAGATCATTCTGCTGAGTACATCATTGACCATTCCACCTAATCCAACGATGATCAGTGGTGAACTATATTTCATCACCTCTTTCCATAAAGAGAAACTGAATTTCAGTTTTACATTTTTCCATTCTCCGAAAAGCAATAACATAGTTAATGCACTTCCGACAAAATTTCCAACGAGATAATATCCCAATCCAAAATTCGGATCATACCATGACGAAAGCCAGTTGTTGTTTTGTGACGCAGCTATTTTTGGAGCGAATCCCAGGAAAAAAATGACCAAAGTCAAATTGATGAGAATACCGCTGATTCGAACGAAGGCATATTTTTTGGGTCGGTTTTCCTGGCGAAGTCTGGCAAAAGGCAATGTATTCAGATTGTCTGTTGCGATAATGGCGATCATCCACCATACATATTCAGGATGCGCCGTCAAATCTGCCGCTGATACAATCCAGGGCTGCATCAACCATAAAACTGCGCTAAATAAAAGTGTACTGGAAAAAAGGGAGATAAACAGGGTGTTGTATAGTTTATCTCGTTCGGTCTGCTGCGAGAATCGGAAGTATGCAGTTTCCATACCGTATGCGAAAATCACATTGAGAAAAGGAATGAGGGTATACACCTGAACAAGGTCTGCTGTTTTTTCGGGCAATTCGATGAAAAACGGTAGAGCCATATTCATCAGATACCCCAAAAACCTGCTGGCAATGGTAGGCAAGCCATACCATAGCGTTTGTCCGGCCAGTTTTTTTATTCCGCTCAACTGAAATTAAGTTTGGCTGTAATTTACACCCTATTTTTCAATGCTCAGCGGTGATCATGTCCTTTAGTCAGTGGTCGTGGTGCGGCAAATCTGGGATTGTTGATGAGTGAACTGTCAGTGAGGGTGTAAAGAAAATAAACCAGCTCCATTTTTTCTTTTTTAGACAAGTTGATTTTTTTTCTGAGAGCCGGATCAAGGGCGGTATTCAAGGTATCGATGCTACGGGTATAATGTTCAATTACCTGAGAAAGGGAATAGATATGCCCGTCGTGCATGTATGGATATGTGATTTGGACATTTCTTAAAGTCGGGGTCTTAAACTTGAGTGAGTCTGCCACATTCCCGGTTACTTTCATCCTTCCAAGATCATTGAAACGGTTCAGCTTTTGTCCGTTGTTGTGAAACTCGTTGTCGGTGAACAGGGGTTCTTTATGACAGGATGAGCAATGTGTTTTGAAGTGTTGATATCCTTTCAGTTCATAGTCTGTAAGTTTTGTTTCACCGCGCTTATATCGATCAAACTTACTGTTCGAGCTCACCAATGAGGCTACGAATTGAGTCAGCGCTCTGAGCATGCGTTGGCTGTTGATTTCCGGGCTTCCGAATGCTTCTTTGAACATGCGGACATAAGATGTATCGTTTTTGAGTTTTTGCAATACGGAATCGAGTTGTTCTCCCATTTCTGAAGGATGGGTTATCGGAGCGAGTGGTTGTACTTCGATATGATTGATGGCTCCGTCCCAATGCATCTCTTTCATCCATGCCACATTGATGATGGCTGGCGCGTTCCTGGTGCTGAGCTGGTCATTCACGCCATGGCTGAGGTCGTGGTCGAAATGGGCGAAAGCGGCGAAGGGCTGGTGACAAGAACCGCAGCTGAATTCTCCGTTTTTGCTGAGTCGTCCGTCATAAAACAATTTTTTTCCGAGTTCAAATCCCTCTTCCGTCAGTTTGTTGTTTTTGAATTTGTAGACGGGCTTGGGCCATCCTTTGGGTGTTTTGAAAGGGATTGGATGTTGTTCGAACGAAATGGCGGACTCGGAGCCTATTAAAAGTGCCGAAAGGCAAATCAGAAGTAATGTAGATATGGTGATTCTTGTTTTCAAAAGATAAAGGTAGAAAATCGGAAACCGGGATACAAAAATCGTTCATGATTGTGATAGAATCAGCTGCCTTTTGTTAAAAACGAGTGATTTGACGGAGGGTATTTCCTTTAATGGCTGTTTGTGTTTGTTTTTATTGCAACGAAACCTGCTCAATAGTGTTAATTTCCTCTTTTTTTCAGAGCTTACGAGATTCGGTTTTCCTAATATTTCGTTGTGCGCGAAAAAAAGCACATTTTTGCAGGAATAAGGCAAACGCATGAATAAGGGGATTTATCAAAATATGACAAATGAAAAGCTTCAGAAGAGGAAGTCTTTTGCCGTTTTGGTGGATCCCGACAAGATGAATGCCGAATCGCTTTCCCAATTGATTGAATTGGCAGAATCAGCCAAAGTAGATTACTTTTTTGTTGGTGGAAGTTTGGTGGTTTCAGACTATCTGGAATCCTGCGTGGAAAACATCAAGAGCAATACCGACATTCCTGTTATACTTTTTCCGGGTAGTCCTTCGCAGCTTACTCGAAAAGCGGATGCGCTTTTGTATTTATCCCTTATCAGCGGAAGAAATCCTGAGTTGCTCATTGGTCAGCATGTTATATCTGCGCCTTTTGTGAAACAGAGCGGATTGGAAGTAATGTCGACCGGATATATGGTTGTTGATGGCGGGGCGCCGACCACTGTTTCTTATATCAGCAATGCGAGTCCTTTGCCATCCGATAAGTCGGACATCGCGATGTGTACCGCTATGGCAGGAGAGATGCTGGGTATGAAATTGATTTATATGGATGCCGGTAGCGGAGCGAGGCGTCCGGTTTCTGCAGAACTGATCCAACGTGTTTCACAGTCCATCAACATCCCTTTGATTGTTGGAGGTGGAATTGTAAGTCCGGAACAGGCATATCAAAGTTCAAAAGCCGGTGCAGATATCATTGTCGTAGGTAATGCCATTGAAAAAGATCGCTCATTGATCATGGATATTTCAAACGCGGTGCACTCATTGAATCTGGCATCCATTTGATTTTTAAGTTCCTTATTTTGCCAGTATTTTTATCTCCCTGTTTTCAAAAATCTCTTTTCCATTTTTATGTAACCCTGCGATGAACATAGCCTTGGCCAATGTTTGGGATTCCAGGCCGATGTTGGGATAAATCAATGATAGGATGGGGTAAATGACCCTGAAAAAACGATAAAGCATATTGGGCTCTTTCCGCTTCACTACAGGGTAAATATATCCGGGTCGGAATATGAATATGTTTTTAATTCCGGATTGTAACAAGTGATTTTCAGCCATTCCCTTTGCCCTGGCAAACGGCACCTTGCTGGTTTCGGTGGAATCCGCACCTTGTCCGCTTAAAAAACAAAACTGCACATCAGGATTCAATTTGACTATCAAATCGGTAAAACTTCGTGTGATGTCCACCGTTATCTTATACAGTTCTTCATTGCTGACAGATCCGGTGTAGGCGCCCAAACAAAAAAATACAACATCAACATCTTTCAATTGATGTTCTATCGGTCCCAAGTTCAACATGTCCGCATGTATGATCTGTTTCAATTTTGGGGACTCTTGAATCAAGGCTTTTCGAGTGATACTGGTGATGCTTTCCAACTCATTCGACGCCAAACAAAGTTGTAGGACCTCATGGCCGATCATTCCATTGGTGCCGGTTATGAGTACATTTTTTGGAGTCATAATTGCCAAAATCTATTAATGATTAGTGATTTGTAATTAGTGATTGATGATGATGATGATAATGATAATGCAGATTTGATTACAGACTCATCATTTCCCTGAATTTTACAGACTGTCTTCTGCTGACTTCAATTTTATCGCCGCCTTGCAATTCAAGCATCAGTCCATTGTTGAAATAGGGTTCAACTTTCACGATCATGCGCATGTTGATGATATGCTTTCTGTTTGCCCTGAAAAATGTTTTTTCATCGAGTCTTTCTTCCAGCGCATTCAGCGATTTCAAAATAAGCGGTTTGTTGGGTCCAAAAAAAACCTTTGCGTAGTTTCCTGCACTCTCAAACAATCTAACTTCAGATAGTTTTACAAACCAGCATTTTTCTCCATCTTTCACAAAAACCTGATCGTTTTCGGTGAGGATATTTCTGTTGACGTATGAAACAGCCGTGGCTTCTTTCTCTTCTGCGAGAATCAATTTTTGAATGGAGTCGGAGAGTCTTTTTTTATCGATTGGCTTCAGTAAATAATCAAGGGCATTGAATTCGAATGCTTTCAAAGCGAATTCATCATATGCGGTGGTGAAAATCACTTTTGGCGACCTGTCTAATTCTTGTAACAGTTCGAAACCTGTCTTATCAGGCATTTGGATATCCAGAAAGATGAGGTCTGGCTGCAAGGATTCTATTTTTTCCAATCCTTCACCTGCATTCGCCGCCTCTGCTACAATTTCGATGTCTTGAAATGCGGACAACATTTTCTTTAATTCGGACCTTGCCAGTCTTTCATCGTCGATGATCAGTGCTTTGTACATGTGGATGCTATTTTGAATCAATTAGAATCTATTGGCAGAATGATTTTGCAAATCACCATTTTATTCGTCGGGTCTTCCGTCATGCTGAACTTCGCTTTTTCATCATACAGCAGTGCCAGTCGGTCATTTGTACTTTTTAGACCGAAACCACCATCTTTCCCGGGTAGGTTTTGATTGAGCATTCCGGTGTTTTCCACTTTCACTTCAAAATAACCATCTGATACGGTTGAAGATATTCTGACGATTCCTCCATTTACCTGTTTGCTAATTCCATGTTTGATCGCATTTTCCACTAATGTTTGCAACATCATGGTGGGTATGGGAAGATCTTGACTCGCTTCGTCAAGTGAAATTTCCACTTTCAATCTTTCCTCAAAACGAATTTGTTCCAATCCCAGATAGTCTTTCACGATTTCGATTTCCTGTTTCAGAGAAACGATTTCCATTTTTTCGGCGAGCATGCTGCTCCGTAGTATGCTGCTCAATGCCGTTATCGCATTTCTGGCTCTTTCAGGATTCTCATCCACCAGAGCACGAATACTGTTCAAGGCGTTGAAAATGAAATGAGGATTGATATGTGCCTTGATGGTCTTAAGTTCCAGGGATTTTACGGTAGCTTCCAAACGAAGTGTGTTCATTTGTTGTCTTCTGGATTTTTCCACAAAATGATAAAAACCATAAAGTAGATTCCAAATCAACAAAAGCCATACGCTGTTGAACAAGCCGATAAATAATTTTCTGACCAAACTGATATTTTCCCATCTCTGTGGCACATAATCAAGAATTCTGTCGATGATCTCGCTCACGACTACCAATAAGAAAGAAAACACAACTGTGAATAAAAGGAGATAGATGACTTGTTTGCCTATGGGCTTCAATAGGATATTCGTCCGGATTATCGCGAAACGCATGAGGTGGGTGACGAAAATGCCAACTACACAGGTTAAAATCGTGCTCACGAAAAACAAAAACTCCGGGGTCCCGAACAAAGAACCCAGAAAAATGGATATGAAGGCCATGGCAGACCATCCTCCGATCTGACAGCTCCAATAGATAAAATTCTTTTTCAGCTTCATTGGTGTAAATCTAAATTCAATTCTTCAATCAACCTTGTTTTGAATGTATGAAGGGCCAAATGCGTGTACCAAAGGCATAATCTCCTACTGGTTTTGGGGATGATGATTTCATTGCCCGAAAATGATTAATTTTAACGTACAACTTTTATATGTCCACTTCCGATCCCAACAATCCCAAAAACATCCTGAGTTCGCCCGACAAGGAATTTGAAAACAATATTCGTCCCGGCTACATACAGGATTTCAGCGGGCAGGCACAGATCATTGAGAATCTGACCATTTTCATCCGCGCTTCGAAGCTCAGGGGTGAAGCTTTGGACCATGTGTTGTTCCACGGACCACCCGGACTCGGAAAAACCACCTTGTCCAGAATCGTTGCCAACGAAATGGGGGTCAATATCAAAGAAACTTCAGGACCAGTCATAGAAAAGCCAGGTGATTTAGCGGGTTTGCTGACCAATTTGGAACCCAATGACGTTTTATTCATCGATGAGATCCATCGCTTGAGCACGGTGGTGGAAGAATACTTGTACGCCGCGATGGAAGATTTCCGGATAGACATCATGATTGACAGCGGCCCCAATGCGAGAAGCGTACAGCTTTCCCTCAATCCTTTCACCCTGATCGGTGCAACAACAAGAAGTGGCCTACTCACATCTCCTTTGTTGTCAAGATTCGGCATCAAATCGAGATTGGAATATTATTCTTCAGAAACCTTGAAGAATATTTTGATTCGCAGTGCGAACATTCTTCAGACTAAAATCAATACAGATGCGGCGTTTGAGATTGCCAGAAGAAGCCGGGGAACACCGAGAATCGCAAATGGTTTGTTGAGAAGGGTGCGCGATTTTGCTCAGGTTCTGGGAACAGGAGTGATTGATTTGGAAATTACCGTTCATGCACTAAAGGCATTGAATGTGGATGAACATGGACTAGATGAGATGGACAACCGTATTCTTAGTGCCATCATTGAAAAATTCAAAGGCGGACCGGTTGGATTGACCACAATTGCTACGGCTGTTGGTGAGGAATCCGATACGCTTGAGGAAGTATATGAACCTTTTTTGATTGCGGAAGGATTCATCATGAGAACACCGCGAGGCAGAGAGGCAACTGAAAAAGCATTTCGCCATTTAGGAAAAGTGCCGCACAAAGGCGGCACTGGTTTTGATCTCTTCAGCGGGTAGGGATCTGAATTATTCTGTAACTACAAGTCGGAAACCATTTCCGTGGATGTTCACGATTTCCAGTTTTGAGTCTTCTTTCAGGTATTTTCTGAGCTTGGCAATATACACGTCCATGCTTCTTCCATTGAAATAGGTGTCGCTGCCCCAGATTCTCTTAAGGGCCGCTTCTCTGGGAAGCAGGTCGTTCTTGTATTCAGCCAGCATTTTCAACAACTCATTTTCTTTTGGAGAAAGCGTCTGCATTTTTCCATCAAAACTCAATTCGCGTAAACGGGGATTGAAATGATATTTTCCCAGATCGAATTCGGCATTGGCTTCTTCTCGATGAACTTCTTCGTTTCTTTTGATGATCGCCTTGATCTTGTGAAGCAAAACCTCACTGTCAAAAGGCTTGGTGATATAATCATCCGCTCCGAGTTTATATCCCTGGATGATGTCTTCCTTCATCGTTTTCGCACTCAGAAAGAAAAGAGGCACATCGGGATTGATGTCGCGAATTTCTTCAGCCACCTGAAATCCGTCCATGTTCGGCATCATGACGTCTAGCAGACAGATGTCGTATTTTTCACGTTGGAAAGCAGCCAAACCCAAGCGGCCGTCTCTTTCCAGGGTGACGTCGAAGTCATGTAGTTCCAGATAGTTTTTGAGAACCATGCCAAGATTGGTATCATCTTCGCACAGCAGCACTTTGGTTTTTGTTGTTTCCATGATGAATTGTTTTAGTAACTCCAAATTAGGGCAATGGTTACATAATGCGATAAATTCGGAACTAATTTTTTGTTAAAGGAAAAAGAGGCAAGTAAATGAATGAAGTTGATATTTGTTATGACAAGACTCAGTTTTTTACAAATTTCTTATCTGTCAATGTTTTCAGAAAGGCCACCAGATCTGCTTTTTCCATAGGACTCAGTCCAAGTGGTTTCATGAGCGTGGAGTCGATGTTTATCCTGTTAGGCACAAAAGCTGCAGGATCATTGTAGTAGTCGACAACCTCTTCCAGCGTTTTGAACATACCATTATGCATGTATGGTGCCGTAACGGCTATGTTTCTCAAACCAGGCGTTTTGAATTTACCTAAGTCATCCGGATTATTGGTGATGTTGAATCTTCCTTTGTCATTCAACAGAATTCCATTGAATAGCCCGATGTTTTTAAAGTCGTCGTTGGTGAAATCGACAAGAAAATGACAATCGAAGCAACGGGATTTTTCGCTGAGAAAAACTTTTCTTCCCCTTTCTTCTTGCGCAGAAAGTTCCAATTTATTTTCACCCCAGTCATCAAATTTGCTGTCAACTGTTTCAAGCGTTTTTTCATATGCTTCAAAAGCTTTTGCCAGACTCATGCTATCCGGCTTGCGGTTAAAAACCTTTTTGAAATAATGCACATAAAATTCGTTTTCATTCAGTCTTCTTACGGCTTCACGAATGCTTAGGTTCATTTCATCCGGATTCTGAATGGGCATGAGGGATTGCTGCGCCAAAGTTGAAGCACGCCCATCCCAGAAATAATAAGGACGGTTCTTCATGTTCAAAACAGATGGAGTATTCCTTTTAGTGAGTTTGCCACCTATGCCAATGCTGAAAGCGCTGGTATCAGAAAAAGCGAATTCCGGTTTGTGACAACTGGCGCAACTCACGGTTGAATCGAGAGATAACGATTTTTCATTGAACAGGAATTCTCCCAATTTTTCTTTTGAATATTTTTTTTGAGATGATTCAGAAGAACTGAACACAAAAAAGGAAATGGCCAATGATAAAAAGAGGATTATTTTAATTTTCATACCGTTCATTTCAGATGAGATTCTTCAACTCGTCAAGTGTAATCCATTGAAGGTCAACATGCAAATCATCGTTACAAAATTACAAACCTTCAATGTTAAGTTTTAATAATTTTCATTACTATTCTGTACAATTCAGAAAAATCAAACTATCTTTGTTTCGGTTTTTCATAGGATATTGGATTTTAAAGCGGGACTAGATTTTTATCTTGGTCCCTTTTTTTTTGTTTTCAATTTACCCCATTCATCCTCTTCAACAGCTCCGTTTTGAATGAGTAATCTGCAAATGGTAAGGATTTCGGCCCTGTACTCCTGTCCGATTGATGCAACCAAATCTTCAAAAATAATCCAATCATCCAGCAACTTCATTATTTGAAGCTGAAGCACATCGGTATTTATTTTCGCTTTACTCTTCTTTTCGGTGCATACATCACATTT
This sequence comes from Ferruginibacter sp., assembly GCA_030831725.1. Lineage (GTDB taxonomy): Bacteria > Bacteroidota > Bacteroidia > Chitinophagales > Chitinophagaceae > Ferruginibacter. Next base: position 327 of record JAURKN010000112.1, on the reverse strand, counting down.
TCCGCAGTTTTTGATTTGGCTATCATTGAAGTATTTTCCAATAAACACACTTCTACATTCCGTTTGGTTTTTCACAAAGTCGGTGATTGCCTTTATCCTTTCAAGATGTTTTTGTTTTCTGGCTTTTAGTGCGGGAATATTGAATCGCAAGTCGTCTCGGTACATTCGATTCATCAACAACAACATTTGGGGCTTTTCAGGTGCGGGTTCGTATCTGATGATGCGGTTTCGATGCAGATCGGATAGTTCAGATCTGATTTTTCCAATTGGCGTAGAAAGCAATTTTGCAAGTTGTGTTTCGTAGATGCTGCTTGGGTAATCAAAAAT
>JAURKN010000111.1 GCA_030831725.1 Ferruginibacter sp. | reverse complement strand
TCTCCAACCAGCTTCATCGCTGCGAAACTCATTTTCAATACCCTGTTCATGCTTTTGATGAGCATGATCAGTCTATTCCTGTTTGGTGTTTTTCTTGGGTTCCCTGTTTCAGACGGACTTATTTTCATTGGGATCGTCTGTTTGGGAGGAATGGGCATCAGTCTTGTATTTTCCCTGATGAGCGCCATTGCCGCCAAAGCCCAGCAAAATGCGGCACTGATGGCTATTCTTGGATTCCCGGTAATCATACCTCAACTCTTATTGTTGATCCGTTTGAGCAGAACCGCCTTCGCCGAGGTCTTTAGAGAAGGGGCTGTGTTACAACTCGCCGGACTAACATTGATTTTCAATGTGCTCGTGATAGCGCTTTCCCTCATTTTATACCCATATCTGTGGAGAGAATGATCTTAAATTCTTCCCCTTTTTTGTCGATTTAGCAAGGGTTTCCCCATAACTTTGCGCATCAATTTCAAATCTTGAAAAAATCCTGGTGGAAGATATTGTCTCTCGTTCTGCTGATATATACTATTATCGGCGGATTTCTGTTTGAAGTTCCACGTCTGGACATCCTCAATGAGACCATAAGAAACCTTTATTTTCACGTATGTATGTGGTTCGGGATGATGATTTTGTTTGGTGTTAGTTTTGTTTATAGCATCAAGCATCTTAGAGGATTCAACCTTAAACACGACATATACGCCCGCCATTTTGCTGAAACAGGATCCCTGTTCGGTATTTTGGGATATCTCACCGGAATTTTGTGGGTTAATGTTACCTGGGTGACCGACCAAGGACAATCATTAGGCTCTGTGCTCAAAGAACCCAAGCTTATCGGAGCAGCCATTGCCTTATTGATTTATGGTGCCTATTTCGTTTTGAGAGGATCTTTCAATGATATCGACAAAAAGGCAAGGGTAAGTGCGGTATATAATATTTTCGCCTTTGCTATGCTTTTCCCTAGCATTTGGATCATTCCCCGACTGGTGGGCAGTTTGCATCCGGGTGCACCTGGAAGCGATTCCGGAAATCCTGCACTTAATAGAAATGACCTTGACGGATCGATGAGGATGGTATTCTATCCTGCAATCATCGGATGGACCCTGCTCGGTGTTTGGATCACCACGCTAAGAATCAGATTGAGTCTCATCAACGAGAAAGACATCATCTCCTAAAAAAACACGAATGAAAAAAATCGCAACACTCTTTTTCCTCTTGTTCGCTTACAGCCTCGTTTACGCACAAAAAAAAGCGGAGATGGCTGACGTGATGAGAAGCAATGGAAAAATATATACTGTAGTTGCCGTCTGTCTGACCATACTTTTCGGACTCTTTGCCTATGTTTATAGCATAGACAGAAAAATCAGCAAAATAGAAAAAAACAATAATTAATAGCCTTTAGACTCTATATTTGAACCTTAAAAATCTAAACCATGTCATCCAATTCAACGTATAGCTTTTTTCAGAGCGTGGAAAGAAGCTTCGACAAAGCTGCAGAGTTCACAACCTGGGACAAAGGAATCCTGGAACAAATCAAAGCCTGCAACAGTGTTTATCAAATGAGATTCCCTGTTAAAATGGACAACGGCTCTATAGAAGTAATCGAAGCCTATCGCGTTCAGCACAGCCAACATAAGTCACCATGTAAAGGTGGTATCCGTTTCAGCGACGAGGTGAATCAGGATGAAGTGATGGCATTGGCTTCTTTGATGACTTACAAATGCGCTATCGTGAATGTTCCATTCGGAGGCGGTAAAGGAGGAATCAAAATCAATCCTAAGAACTATTCCACATACGAATTGGAAAAAATCACCAGAAGATATACTGCAGAGTTGGTGAAGAAAAACTTCATCGGTCCTGGCATTGACGTACCTGCTCCGGATTACGGAACAGGTCCAAGAGAAATGGCCTGGATCGTAGATACTTATGCTTCACTTAAGCCGGGAGAAATTGATGCTGCAGGTTGTGTAACCGGGAAGCCCATTACACAAGGTGGTGTTCGCGGAAGAACAGAAGCTACGGGTCTAGGCGTGTTTTTCGGAATCCGTGAGGTTTGTAACATGACAGACACTATGGCAAAACTTGGACTCACCACCGGTATCAAAGACAAAACCGTAGTTGTTCAAGGATTGGGCAATGTGGGTTACCACTCAGCAAAATTCTTCAGAGAAGGCGGCGCTAAAATTGTAGGACTTGCCGAATATGAAGGTGCGATCTACTGCGCGGAAGGATTGAATGAAGACGAAGTATTCCAACACAGAAAAAAAACAGGATCTATCCTGAATTTCCCGGGCGCAACCAACCTGGCGAAAAATACAGACGCATTGGAATTGGAATGCGACATCCTGATTCCTGCCGCTTTGGAGAACGTGATCAACGGAGAGAATGCTCCACGTGTTAAAGCTAAAATTATTGGTGAAGCGGCGAACGGACCTTGTACACCAGAAGCGGATGAAATCTTCATCCAAAAAGGAATTTTATGTGTTCCTGATATGTATTTGAACGCAGGTGGTGTTACCGTAAGCTATTTCGAATGGTTGAAAAACCTTAGCCACGTTCGTTATGGTCGTATGGAAAAAAGATTCACCGAAAATCTGAATACCAAGATTCTGAGTCAGATGGAAGAACTGACCGGCAAGCAAGTAAACGATGAAAACAGAAACTTCATCATGCACGGACCAGAAGAACAAGATCTGGTTCATAGCGGACTGGAAGAAACCATGATTACAGCCACTCGTGAAATCATGGACATCTGGAACGCCAATCCATCTATTCCTGATATGCGTACAGCAGCTTATGTGAGCGCAATCAACAAGGTTGGAACCAGCTATGCTGAACTCGGAATTTTCCCATAATTCAACCAAATCCATTCGAAAGCCACTTCAAACGAAGTGGCTTTTTCTTTTACCAAACGGAATATTCGATTATCTTTGAACAAATCCTGTTGTAAAACAGCAAATCTATACACATGAGCAACTCCCCGTTCCAGAAATTCATCGGACAAAAAAAGAACAGCGTCGTCAAAGAGGAATTCCGACAAGAAAAAAAACAAGCGAAAAAAGAAAGAGCCGCATTTTTCGAAAAACTCAAGGCTGAACAATACGCAGCCAGACAAGCCAAAAAACAAGCACCAGTGGCGCCTGTCAAATCAAAGACAGCAAATGATTCAAGGCCTGCCAACAAAGCACAAAAAGCATCATCCAAATCTGAAGGACCAAAAACAAATGGAATCACGGAACAGATGCCTTTGAACAAATATCTCGCTCACTGTGGTGTGTGTTCCAGAAGGGAGGCCGTTACCATCATCGAGGAAGGTAAGGTGAAAGTCAATAATAAAGTACTTACAGAACCCGGTTACAAGGTTTTGCCAACAGATGAGATCTTTTTCAATGGAAAGAAATTATTTGTAACCAAAAACCTACAGTATATCCTGTTGAATAAGCCTAAAGATTATATCACCACCAATGATGATCCGGAAGGCAGAAAAACAGTGATGCAATTGATTCAGAACGCCACTACGGAGCGGGTTTATCCTATCGGACGCCTGGACAGAAACACTTCCGGCGTGTTGCTCCTCACCAACGATGGAGACCTGACACAAAAACTGTCGCACCCCAGCTTCGAAATACGTAAAGTGTATGAAGCACGTCTCGATAAACCACTGACAAAAACAGATTTCGAAAAAATACTGAATGGGTTGGTCTTGGAAGACGGCCCCATTTCCGTAGACAGCCTCGCTTATGCTGATGCCAGAGACAAATCCATCATCGGATTGGAAATACACAGCGGAAGAAACAGAATCGTTCGACGCATTTTTGAGCATCTGGGTTATGATGTAAAAGGACTTGATCGTGTTATGTATGCAGGTCTCACCAAAAAAAATGTGGAACGCGGCAAATGGAGGCACCTCAACGAAAGAGAAGTGCGATTGCTGAAATACATGAACAACTCCAAGAAAAAAAGCAAAAAAGAGGTTGAGTAAATCCCCATTCCATATCATCCTGGAAAACGATCGATTTTTGGTGGTGGACAAAAGTTCGGGCTTATTGACCATCCCCGACAGAATCCAATCTTCCAAATCATTGAAAGAGATGCTGATGGAGAAATATGGCTCCGTCTATACGGTTCATCGCTTGGACAAAGACACCAGCGGATTGGTGATTTTCGCCAAAAACGAAAAGACCCATCAGTATTTATGTTCGCTTTTTGAAAACCGTAACATTGAGAAATATTATGTCGGCGTGGTGATTGGAAAGCCCGATGATTCAGAAGGAAAAATAGACGCACCCATCGCGGAGCATCCGACGCAAAAAGGTATGATGGCGGTTCATCGGAATGGAAAAGCCGCATTGACAACCTATCAGATTATCGAAGCACATAAATCATTTTCTTTGGTGAGTTTTCAGCTTCATACGGGGAGAACCCATCAGATCCGAGTGCATGCCAAGCAGATGGGGCATCCTTTGGCGGTGGATGACCTCTACGGAGACGGGAAGCCGGTACTCCTCTCTTCCATCAAATCCGGTTACAAACTCAGCAAACAGGAAGATGAAGAAAGGCCATTTATAAGCCGCCTTGCACTTCACGCACATAAAGTAGCTTTTGTAGATGAAACAGGCGAAAAAATAACCATCGAATCACCCCTTCCCAAAGAATTCTCAGCCCTCATGAAGCAAATTAACAAATGGGGTTAGGCAACATTTTTCCAACCAAAATTGTCTTTTCAACGGAAATATTGTTTTTATGAAAAATGCTATTCGTCTTTTTATCGGACTTTTTCTCATCACACTGATCACACAAAACTTTCAATGTGGAAGAAACCCTCGGAGATTATGTGATGAATACATTAGAGATACCATCTACGCACCATTCGACATCTCTACTTCCGGAGCACAAACCATAAGTGTTTTAGATACGCTATTCCTTACTTGTCGCTTGAACGACACAATCAGAAGCCTAAATGGATTGCGTTTTATTAAAAAGATAGAAAACGCCACTATAGCTGTACAAGGATACAAAGTGGTTGACCAAGGTGGCAGCTATGGTTTGAATTATGCCAACATCGAATTCAACCCCATAGTAATAAAAGGTCAGTTCAGGAATGGAATTTATTCAGGAATCAATTTGCTGTATGAAAGGAACCAGCCCTACAATGATGTAAAATTGGGACTCGTTGCAGGACAGCCAGGATTATACCTTTTTACGGTACAGAGTTTTGCCAACTATTATGAAGGAGATTTGTTTATAGAAGGAAACGATTGTACCAGTTTTCATTTGCTGAACAAATTGAATCAATCAGAAAATCAATCTTTCAACTGGAGCAATTTAGGTATTCAGGGCTTGGAACTGATTGGATACCCCGGTTATGAAATTTCCAATCGAAACAATCCGAATCACTTTTTTGTTCGGGTGCTGCCTTGATGTGATTAAATGCCTTGTTTTGCCAAACGAGAGCGAATGAAGAGGCTATTAATACTCTTGTTTTCGTAGGCATGACGCAAAGCTGTTGCAAAAAGTTCATCAGTAGATACGACCCTTATTTTTTTGCTTTCTTTTTTAAGCGGTATGGTGTCGCAAACCACCAACTCTTCGAGTACACTGTTGTCGATGTTTTCATACGCGTTTCCACTCAGAACAGGATGGGTACAGAAAGCACGAACGCTCTTCGCTCCTTTTTCCAACAACAGGTTCGCACTTTTTGCCAGTGTACCTCCTGTATCGCAGATATCATCAATCAAAACCACATTTCTGTCTTTCACGTCGCCAATCACGACCATGCTTGCGATTTCATTGGCGCGCTTCCTGTGCTTATCGCAAATGACCATATCACATTCGAAGAAACTGGCAACCTCACGGATTCTGTTTGCGCTACCTACGTCTGGTGCGGCGAATGTAAGGTTATCGAGATTCAGACTTTGTATGTAAGGGATGAAGATGGCTGATGAATCCAAATGGTCAACTGGTATGTCGAAGTATCCCTGAATCTGAGGTGCGTGCAAATCCATGGTGATGACCCTGTCGGCTCCTGCAGCAACCAGCATGTTGGCAACCAGCTTGGAACCTATGGCAACGCGGGGTTTGTCTTTTCTGTCCTGACGTGCATAACCGTAATAAGGAATAACCGCAATCACTTTATATGCTGATGCTCTCTTGGCTGCATCGATCATGAGGAGAAGCTCCATCAGATTATCTGTAGGCGCGAAGGTGCTTTGAACCAAAAATACAAACTCACCTCTTATGCTCTCCTGAAATTCCACGCCAATCTCTCCGTCACTGAATCTTTGAATGTTCACACTTCCCAAAGTTTGTCCGAATTTGGAAGCGATTTTTTCTGCGAGATAACGGGAACCGCTACCCGAGAAGATTGAGAGATTGGACTCCATAACCAAAATGTTTTCAGTGAAATTTGTTAAGCAAAAATACAACTAGTTTTCCACCCTGATAAACGAATGAAAATGAAAAATGTACACAAGCCTTCCACATCAATGAAAAATTGGGCATTGGATGAACTTCCGGAAGAGAAAGCGCAAAAACACGGTCTTCATATTTTAAGCAATGCGGAATTGTTGTCTCTCTTGATTCGTTCGGGTGGAAAAGAAAGGCCTGCCATCTTGCTCGCCAAAGAACTTATGGATTACTGCAAGAACAACCTGAATCAATTGGCCAGGTTAAGTCATCGCGACATTCTGCAAATCAAAGGTATCGGAATGAAAAAAGCGTTGATGATTGCTTCTGCGATGGAATTGGGCAGAAGGAGAACTGCAGGTGCCAGTTTGGAAAAAGTCAGGATAACCAGCAGTAGAGACGTGGCTAATTTTTTGCAATCTCAGATGAGTGATCTTGAGTATGAAGTTTTTGCAGTGATTTTCCTGAATCGTGCCAACAAGATCATTCATTTTGAAATCATCAGTAGAGGTGGAATTACCGGGACTGTTGCCGATCCAAGAATCATTTTGAAGATGGCGCTTTTGCACGGAGCAACCAGTCTGATATTAAGCCATAATCATCCATCAGGCAATCTGCAACCTAGCAAAGCGGATGATACGATTACGCACAATATAAGAGATGCAGCAGCATTGGTAGATATCAAGTTGCTGGATCATCTTATTGTAAGTGAAAATGGCTATTACAGTTATTTGGATGAGGGTGTATTGTAATTGGCAGAAAATAAAAAAGTCACCCACGAAATCTGTGAGTGACTTTCTGTTTCATTTTGAAGAGAACTCAAGCCATTCCTGTTGGTCCACCAAAGTTGAATGGTATTTCTACCGACTCCATATCCTGGATGGTTCCATTTGCCGCCTCGAATTTCTTGACGTTGTCCACCATGGCTTTCATGAATCTTTTCGCATGAAAAGGAGTAAGAACGATTCTGTTTTTTACTTTGCTTTTCGGAGTGCCGGGCATCACATTCACAAAATCAATGACAAATTCCGCATGGCTGTGTGTAATGATGGCTAGATTCGCGTATGTACCTTCGGCTACTTCTTCCGATATTTCGATGTTTAACTGGTTGTTGGGTTGAGTTTGATCAGACATATGATGGTATTTTAATGGAATGCAATAGTAATAAAAGAGTGAGACATAAAAAAATGGTTGCTTTTCAGCAACCATTTTTTGTATTTGTAGAAACAAGATTATGGTCTTGGTCCAATGTAAGTCCATGTTTCATCGAAGAAGGCACGAGGACCGCCAGGTACAACTGAAGGTTGAAGCATGAAATACTTCACTTTCACTGTTCTTGTTGCTTCGTCGTAAGCGTTAACACCTGAAGGATCAAGCGTGACACGACGGCCATTCGAAGCGGCGTAATTTGGAGCGCCTGAACCTGCAGCTGGGTTACCAACTCCTGTAGCAGCATTGTTAGGATCACCATAATAGTTGCGCATATCAGAAATCGCGTCTGTTGCAGGATCAAAGAAAACCTGAGAACCGAAGTTTCCATAATAAGATCCAGCTCCTGCGTTGCTAAACAAATAACCTGGAGCGATCTCTCCATTGATTTCCATACAAACATTCACGCTTGCAGGACCTGTGGTAACTAAATAGTATTCCAAAGGATATCTTCCGGTGAAATTAGCTCCTGCAGCAGAAACATCTCTGTAAGTTCCTGTAACTTCATAAAGACCATCGTATTTGTTTTTAACGGTGATCTTGATGAGAACCTGCTTCATGTTGCTGGCAACTTGGAAGCCATTGTCTGCACTGATCAACTCCAAACCTAAGCCATAAACGGCATTAGGATCGAGGTTTGATGATCTTGGTATAGTAATTTCCAACGTGTCAAGCAATTGGCCAGCAGCGATTTTTCCGCTAAGATTTACTTGATATTGATCTGCAGGAAGCAGAGTCAATGAAGGATCTGCAGCTACCAGGTTTGGAGCAAGTGCAAATTCTACATTAACGTCAGAAGATTGACGTCCGATTGTTTCCAATGCGAAAACAGGAGCGGCAATCACCTGAGATTGATCAGATGATAACAATGCGAAGCTGACAGTTCCTCCAATAGCTTGAGGTAAAGAAACGGCTTTCTTCTCAATCACTTGGATGCCATATTCTCCATTTTCGAAGCCCTTATCTTTCAGACATCCTGAGAAGGAAGTCATCATAACGGCGCCGATGAGTGTAAGTTTTAAAATATTTTTCATGTTATGTGGGTTTGTTTGTAGTTAAATGGTGATTATCTATCCCAGAAAATTTTGCTTGTAAATACGTCTATGGTTCCTTCAGCACTTACGTTTGTTTCGTTGTAGCTGTATTCAGATTGTGGGTAGAACAATCTTACTGGAACTTCAGCAGCTGCGCCACTCAAAATTGACAATTGGTTGGCCCAAATTCCCGCATTCACAACATCATAAGCACCACCAGCGCCATATACGATGTTGGTTCTTCTGAAATCAGTCCATACTTCGTATGTGGCAATACCATTCAAAGCAAACCACTTTTGAGAAATGATGGTAAACAACCCACCGCCAGGAAGACTAGGATCCAAAGGATCTGCATTGTAGTCAACGTCTGGATAAGTAGCATTGTTTGAGATATAAGTGTCAGCTTGAGCAGTTGTCAATCCCATGAACACGAATGATTCACGGATTGCAGAAGTAAGCAATGCTTCAGCATCACCAGTGATGATTCCACGGTGAGCCGCTTCTGCCTGAAGGAACAAACTTTCAACGCTGGTCATGATCCATGCGTCAGAAGAAGGACCTTGAGGAGTCAAACCTGTGTTAGGAGCAGTCAGATTGATAACATTGATAGAAGAAAGATCAGCACCAGTGAAACCAGGAGCGAATCCAGAAACAGCTCCGTAAGGAATTCCTTTGTGGAAGGTTGCTGGTTGGAATACGCCTGCATCAGGATTCAAATCAGGCTTTACATAAAACTTAGCTTCTCTAGGATCTCCATTCCATCTGTAATATCCTGGAGTTCCAGCAGTTCCAAGTCCGCAAGCGAAGGCGTTTGCTTTGGTAAGGTCACCAAGACCAGCCAAAACACCATTTTCATTGAGAGCAAAGAATCTGTATAAAGGCGTTGGTTTAGATGCAGAGTACCCAGGATTGATTTTTGCAGTCTCACCGGCTCCGAGGAAACCACTTCCTTCGTTGTTGATGATAGTCATTTCAGCAGCGATATCAACACCACTTGTTGTGTATTCAGCATCTCCTACTTCAACGCCACCACCTTTGCAATGCACGAGCATACGCAATTTCAGTGTATTGGCGAATTTAACCCAAAGGTCAGGATTGCCTTTAAAAATCAAATCGTTGGTAGCGATCTTTGCATTTTTAGAAGGATCTGTTTTAGATGGGTCTTTCAAAATCGCGATTGCTGTATCCAATTGACGGAAGATGTCGTTGTAGATATCAACACCTTTGTCATATTTTGGGTTTCTTACATCGTTTCCTTTCAAAGCATTTTTGTAAGGGATGTTTCCGTAAACGTCAGTCAATATTTGGAAATTGTGAGATTTCATGATGCGGCAAATCGCTTCGTAGAAACCATCTCCACTTGCCTGTGCTCTTTGTTGAACATAGTTGTAAGATGATGAGTTGTAGTACAAATCATTCCAAGGGTTTCCACCACCACCTGGGAAGGTGTTTGTGAAGGTGTAAGACTCCTCTTCGGTATCGTTCTGGTAATTACCGCTTCTTGCCCAGTAACCCAACCAGTTTTGAAGGAATTTCCAGTCTGCTGCAACAATCTTAGCGGTTGAAGCGATGGCAGAAGGCATTACGTCTCTGTAGTTCAATGAACCGGCAGTTAAGTTCTCTTCCGATGCATTGATATCGAAATCTGTTTTACAACCGGTAGCCAATACCAACAATGAAGTTGATACGAGAGCCAGTTTTTTTATGTTTATGAATTTCATATTGCTGTTTTTAGGGATGTTTAATTAGAATTGGAATACTACGTTAGCACCGAAGATTCTTGTTGGAGGCAGGTTGTAAGCTGTGCTACGACCTTGAGCGTTTCCAGAGAATGCGCTGTTTCCGTTTGAAGAGAACTCAGGATCTGTCCATTGGTTTGTTTTTGGCAACCAAGTCAGCAAGTTTCTTCCAGTGATACCAACTGTAACACCTCTTAACACGTTGTTTCCTTTGAACAGACGGCTAGGCAATTCATAAGTCAAAGAAACTTCTCTTAACTTCCAGAATGCACCGCTTACGAGGTAGTTTGAAATAGCTGAAGTATTCAAATCGCTGTTCCAGAACTCTCTGTTGTATTGTGTTGTGTAAACATTTGTATTTTCTACATACTTAGTTCCGTCGAAAATAACTGAATTAGGCCATACGAAAGCACGACGTCCGTATTGTGCACTTCTTACAGAAATTCCATTATCATCAAGGAATCCACCCAACTGATCAACTACAATTTGGTTTCCACCACGATATTCAGCAACTACGCTCAAGCTGAATCCTTTGTAGTTTGCATTCATAGAAAGACCTACGATGTTGTTTGGAGTGGTTCTTCCAAAAGTAGTCAGGTTTGGATTCACTGTCGGCATACCGTCAGCTCCAACGATTACTTTACCAGTTGCACTATCTCTGATGTAGTCGAATACACGGAATTTGTAAACAGGTTGTCCTACGATAACCCAGTTGTAGTTTCCGATACCGATTTGATTCAGACCATCAACCAACTTAGTAACCTTACTGTTCTGATAAGTATAGTTCATTTTAAAATCGATGCTCAGATCTCCCATTTTGAAGATTGGAGTCAATTTCAAATCCAACTCAAGTCCGTTGTTGGTGAACTCAGCTGCATTCAACTTGCTGCTTGTAAAACCAGTACTGTTTGCAAGTGCCAAATCAAGAACCTGGTCTGTATTTTCCTGGCTGTAGTAAGTAGCTTCGAAATTGATTTTGTTTTTCATCAAGCCCAATTCAAGACCAACTTCTTTGTTGTACACGAACTCAGGATTGAATTGTCTTTTATAGATAGATGTTGGGATATTGTAACCCAAAGTAGAACCATAAGGAAAGAAAGTTCCGATAGAGAATGTTGGAGACTCTTGAGCAGCCAATGGAACGTTACCTGTTTTAGAGTAAGCACCACGAAGTTTCAAGTAGCTAATGTATTTGTTTGATTCCAACGCAGGTATCACTTTGTGGAGCAATACTGATGCGTTCACACCAGGATAGAAGTAAGAGATGTCGCTATTGGCGAAAGTACTTCCATCAGTAGGCGCATTCTTACTGTCCTTATCATATGAACCAGTGATTTCCAAGTTAGCCCAACCATCCCAGTTGAAACTTGCATTAGCAAACCAACGAGAAAGTCTTGAGATTGATGATCCAGCACTTACGTTTGGTTCACCGATACGGTTTTGGATACTTAAGAAGGTAGATTGTCCGAGGTTACCACTTCCAAGTCCAAGACTTACCGCATTAGCTTGACGGAAAGATTGTCCGATGGTACCGGTAATTCCCAGTTTTTTGTACTTGGTGTTGAAGTTGGCAAACAACTCAGAACTGAAACGGCTGCTGTTTGAAGAAGCATAAGAAGCAGCTGCACTGATTGTAGTGGCAGACGCATCTGTCAATGTCAAGTGATAAGCACTTGGAGTGTAAGCTTCTGTAGTTGATTTTGCATCACCGAAGGTAGCAGAACCACCAATACGATAAACGAAGTTCAACCAGTTGGTAGCCTTGTAGTTCAATTCAACGTTACCAATTACGTCATTTGTTTTACCTCTTTGTCTGTTGATGTCTTTTGACATGTAAGGGGTTCTAAAGAAGTTGGTCAAATATGGAGTAAAGTATCCATCAGGACTAGAGAAATAATCAGTTCTCCAGTTTTTGAAACGAGAAAGATCGTATTGACCAGGTGCACCAGTTACGTTGTAGTAAGTTTGTGCATTGGCTGTGGTTACATCGTATTTCGAGTTAGTCAAACGAGCGTTGAAACTTGCTTTGAAACGATTGTACTCCTTAGAAGCATTCATCGCAACCGTTTTTCTGTCGTTTTTATCTCCAGGCAATGTACCAGTGATAGAAACATTCTGTGCGCTCAAATAGAAATCTCCTGTTGAGTAAGAGATGTCTGTTTGGCTAGTTATACCAGTTTGGAAGAAATTCTTTCTTCCGTTTGCAACATTGCTGTAAGGAAGCAACAATTTCTCTCCGTTCGGACCAGTCTGGCCCATTTGACGGATTGAACCATCGAACTCATCTCCCCAGCTTTGTTGCTCGTATGGAGTGAATGTACCTTGTCCGGTGTTTGGATCTTGGTTGTAACCAGAACCGAAACGATCTTGGAACTCAGGCATGTATGCAATTTTCTCGAACTGTGTAGTTTGAGAAACAGTGATCATTGGCTTTTGCTTTGATCCTCTTTTTGTGGTAACGATGATTGCACCGTTAACACCATCAGGACCATACACAACAGTTGCAGATGCAGACTTCAACAAGCTCACATCAGCGATATCGTTTGGATTGAGTGAATTCAGGAAGCCCAATGGTGTAGGTACACCATCAATAACGAGCATTGGCTGGTTGTTACCAGTCAAAGAACGAATACCACGCAAGGTGATACGAGTTGTTCCCAAAACACCACTATTTGTGGTTGCTACGTTCAAACCAGAAACCTTACCAACAAGTCCGTTCTGAAGGTTGACCGGATTGGCTTGTGTAAGTTCTTTTGTTTTTACGGTAGCTGTAGAATAACCCAATGAAGATTTCTGACGAACCTGTCCGAGTGAAGTCACAACGACAGCAGTCATTTCCTGAGTGTTTCTTACAAGGTTGGCGATAGCAGTTGTACCTGAAGGAGTTACAACCTGAGCATCGTAACCAACTGCAGTAACAGTCAGTGTGGAATTTGCGCCGGCAACACGGATCGAAAAGTTACCGTTTGCATCGGATTGAACCATGTTTTTGGTTCCTGTTTCGGTGATGGTGGCAAATTTTACCGGTTCACCAGGAATGTCTCTTACTTGTCCTGAGACAACCTTTGATTGGGCGGAAGCCAGCAAGCCGCTGAGCATCAGCACTGCGAAAAAGGCTAGAAATCTTCTCATGTGCATTTTATTGGTTAATGAAATATAAAATTAAGGGAAAATTAACATCAACCCAAAAAACTTATTTTGGAAGATTTCTTTTTACCCGTTGAACCACAGACAAACTTAATCGTGGGAATGTTGCACAAAGAAGAATTATCTTTTAAAAATCATTCCGATTCCAAATTCCGATCTTGTAAATCCAAAAGTGCGATCTGTTCCAACACCATGAAACGCATCGTTTTGATTTATGCTCATTACATATTTAATATTGATTTTCATCGTTTTATGAATACTTAGCGTACTTGAAACACCCCACCTTAAGGCTGAATTATAAAAAGAAGTCAATTGTGAAGCTCCAATTACCGGATCAGGTTCAAACGCAAATAGAGCAAGGTCGGCATTTGGAATTTCCGAATAACAAAACCAAAAATTCACTTTGCACTTTTTTCTAAAGCATATCTTTTTAAATTCCAGATAATAGAGCTGTGCGGTCTTTATATCTCTATATTCAGAATCGTCCATTCTAAGTGCTTCTATTTTCCATTTTAATGAACTTGATTCACTCAATTCTCTTGTAAATGTCATTCTAAAACTTGTTTTTTTCCTGCTTATCCATGGTTTTAATCCTGAAAATTTCCAACCCGGTTCAGGATTGGGTTTATTTTCTTGTTTCAACCGAATCTGCAGTTCTGTTTTATCGGGCGACTTAAAAACACTGTTAATCACCCATTCGTTTCCAAAAGATGATGTGTTTATTCCATACCTCAGCCATTTTGAGCGAAAAACATCTGTGAAGACGTCTATGCTTATCCTTTTAACAGTCAATTTCATCCCGGCATACAAGCCAGTTTCGTTGTTATTGTCATACTCCAATGGGAGGTTAGAAAAAACCGTCATTAACCCCCTATCCAGATTTCTATAAAAGCTGCTGATAGAAATATTTTTAGTAAGTGATCCCAACATTCCTACCCATAGTCCTTTTGAACCATTGTGGTCTAAGATGCACTCGCCGAAAAAATGATTTCCTGCGAGATTTCCATTGAAATCAACACCGAAATTATTTTGCCATTTTTCTTTTGTTTCGAAACGATCATACAAACTCGTTTTAGGCATTGCTGTTAGATTTGTCAGTGAAAAGATTTGATTGAATGAAACGCTGAAACTTCGCACTTTCTGTGTCAGAGAATAACCAAGGGTTTGAGTGTTTAATCTATTTCTGGTTTCAAGTTCTGAAATTGATCGGTGGAGACCAGTTTGATACATTCTATATGCGTCTATTTGATAACTGCTATCAGAAAAGATGAGATTCGCATCCGATTTTTTTTGTGATAAGAAAAACAAGAATGAGGTTTTCCCTTTTCCCGCTTCCATAGCCAACCCTCTGAATCCAATCCCCTCTCCCATTGAGCGATTTGGCTCTACTCCTTTTTGTTGATTCTTGATCATCAGTACATCATTACCCTTGTAACAACCAAACGATTGCCAAATCATAAGTCCCTGCCCTAAGCTCACGGTATAATCACCCAGAATCACTTTTTTTATCATGCCCTTATTCGGTACCACCGAAACAAATGCGCCGAAATGATCCATACCCAGTTGTGATTTATTGAACATCCATCTTTCCCCTTCATCCAGCTCTCCCTGCATTCCGAATTTTATTTTTCCGCCATCAAACCCATACCTGAAAGCCCTTCCCCAT
>JAURKN010000110.1 GCA_030831725.1 Ferruginibacter sp. | reverse complement strand
TGCATATCGAACCCCTTGGAGGGCTTTATTGAGCGCATCATATGTATTCAGGGAAGAGGATAACATCCCCAGGCAAAAAGGATTCATCACAGCAGATCTGGAATATGTGAGACACTCTTCCGGCAAATACAGTTCAGAAAATGAAAATCCGACAGAAGCAGAAATTCGATATTTCAAGCAGCTGACTCAGGTTATCAAAGACAATTACAAAGGAACGTTTCATGTGAAAGTTGGCGGAGAATTGAAATTCAAGGTATTCATGGTCAGAGGAGGATTCGCATATGCAGGTAACCCTTACCGTGATGAGGCACTTCGTGCGAACCGAATGCAGATTTCAGGTGGATTAGGCTATCGAAATCATGGTTTTTATATCGATCTGACATATCTATATCAGTCGAACAAGGATATAGACATGCCTTACCGACTCTCAGATCGAGCAAATACATTTTCAAGTTTACAGCAAAGAGGAGGAAATATTTTAGCTACCGTGGGATTCAAATTATGATTTTTCAAACCCTTGCACAAATCTGGTTTACCGTATCATGGTCTGAGGGATCAAACCACTGAAAATCCGGATCTTTTTTGAACCATGTCATCTGTCTTTTCGCATACTGACGGGTATGTATTTTGATAAGCTCCACCGCCTTTTCCATAGCACACTTCCCTTCCACAACATCAAACAGCTCCGAATAGCCCACCGTTTGCAAGGCATTCAATGCACGATATGGGAACAATCCACTTGCCTCTTCCCACAATCCTGACGCCATCATCAGATCCACGCGCTTGTCTATTCTTTCCTGCAATACAGGCCGTGGCAATTCAAGACCGATTTTTATGATATTGAAATTGCGGGTAGCTTTTTCTGATTTTTGAAATTCAACAATAGATTTCTCAGTCGACATAACTACCTCCAGTGCCCGCATCATTCTTTGCGGATTTTTCATCTCTCCTTTTTCAACAAAAAGAGGATCATGTTTTTGAAGCATGTCCGTCAGCCACAACAAACCTCCTTTTTCGTAATCTCCTATGATCCTGTTCCTCAGCTCTGCAGAAACTTCAGGAATGGCATCAAGTCCTTCACAAAGCGCCTTGATGTATAAACCGGTTCCGCCTGTAACAACAGCAACATCCTTTTTTTGAAAAATCTCATCCAATTTGTACAAAGCGAACTTTTCAAAGTCGGCAGCACTAACGGCATCATGGATAGAATGAGAAGCTATGAAATGATGTGGTACTGAATTAAGCTGAATTTCATCCGGACGAGCCACACCGATGTTCATTTCAGCATAACACTGACGGCTATCTGCAGATATGATTTCTGTATGGAAATGGTTTGCCACCCTGATGGCGACATCGGTTTTGCCCACTGCGGTCGGACCGGCGATGACGATACAGGTTTTTGTC
The DNA here is from genome assembly GCA_030831725.1 of Ferruginibacter sp. Classification (GTDB taxonomy): domain Bacteria; phylum Bacteroidota; class Bacteroidia; order Chitinophagales; family Chitinophagaceae; genus Ferruginibacter. Next base: position 3,545 of record JAURKN010000110.1, on the reverse strand, counting down.
ATGAAAAAAAAGACGTAATTGAGAGTAAGATTATTCTTCAGATGAACCAGAAAGAAATTCGGAAGTATCGGATCCGCCTTCCTCTCCCTCTTCACCAAAGCCTTCATTCAAAGCATCTTCAGGAAGATCATATTTCATTTCCATTTCGGAAATACGTTGTTCAATGATTCCTTTGGTGCCATATTGAGATGGACCAATCCCCTCTGTTCGCACACAGGAAGGATATGTGATTTTGGGATTTTCTTCTTTGTCGATGCCGATCAATTCAACCATGAATCTCCAACCTTTGTTGAAGTCATAATCGTAAATAAACTTTTGATTCGGATCTGCCACTTGTGTGCCTATGGCGGTTTCAGACATGATCAATGGATCCACTTTATAGGACTTGTCATATTTCTCCAAAGAGATTTCCCTTCCCTGTTGCCAGGCATCATTCGATTTATAGAACGTGGCTTCGAACTTTTGGTCGAATTCGTAAGATTTCAGAATCGCTTGGTGCAATTCCATAAATGATTGGGTGTGGCGAATCACCACATCGCGATAAACGCTTTCATCTTCTTCCCAATATGCCCTGAATTTTAAAATTGCCATGCTTCAAATATAGAGAAAAATAACATCGGATTCACCTTTAGAGGGAGCCGAAATTAGCGCCTATAATAGTTGAATTGCATCGTTAATGCAAGAAAATGAAAATTAGAAAAAGCGAAACGATAAGTGAGCGATACATGAACTTCAAAATCTATGCAGGTTTTGTTACACCTAGTTCCATCCCTTTTTGAATCATAAAATCAAAAGCAGCATCATATTCATTGGGAATAATGCCGTCCAATATAGCTTCTCTGATGGCATTTTTGATATCTCCCACCATTCTGCAAGGTGGTAAACTGAAATATTCCATGATCATCTCGCCGGTTACAGGGGGTTGCCAATTTCGGATATGATCTTTCTCTTCCACTATGGCACATTTTTCCATTACCAGTTCAAAATTGGCAAGATATCTCCTCACCTTCTCCTTGTTCTTGGATGTGATATCCGCTTTACAGAGCATGAACAAAGATTCCAGATCTTCTCCGGCATCGAAGATCAGACGGCGAATAGCGGAATCGGTGATGTCTTCCTTGGAGAGACTGATTGGTCTAAGATGAAGCTCAACGAGTTTTCGTACAAACTTCATTTTTTCGTTCTGGGGCAATTTCAATTGGGCGAAGATTTTGGGAACCATTCTCCCTCCAACCACTTCGTGACCATGGAAGGTCCAGCCGTGCCCGTTTTCAAACTTTTTAGTCGGTGGTTTTCCGATGTCGTGCAGAATGGCTGCCCATCGAAGCCAGAGATCGGAGGTATGTTCGGAAATATTATCGAGCACCTGTAATGTGTGGGTGAAATTGTCTTTATGACCTTTACCATCAATATACTCAGCGCCAGCCAAGGCTACCATCTGAGGGAAGATGATTTGCAACAATCCGGATTGACGCAACAAATCAAAACCGATGGAAGGTTTCGGAGACAAAACAATTTTATTGAGCTCATCAGCGATTCGTTCACCACTAACAATGCTGATACGATGAGCCATCTTTTGTATGGCTTCAAAAGTTTCCTTTTCGATATTGAACCCCAGCTGAGCCGCAAACCTAATAGCACGCATCATTCTCAAAGGATCGTCGCTGAACGTTTCCTCAGGTTGCATGGGCGTTTTGATGATCTTCCTTTGCAAATCGCCAACGCCATCGAATGGGTCTACAAGTGTGCCGAAAGCATCCCCATCTAAACGGATTGCCATGGCATTGATTGTGAAATCTCTTCTATGTTGGTCATCACTCAATGTACCCGGACTCACTATTGGGTTTCTGCTGTTTGTATTGTAGCTTTCTTTTCTGGCACCTACAAATTCGATTTCAATGGAAGTCGGATTTTCAGGAGATGCCTCCTGATCAGGCACTTTGATTTGTGCCGTACCGAAATTTTTAAAGAAACTTACCTGAGGAACAGGTTTGAATTCTCTTGCGGCACGATGAGCCAATTCAATACCATCTCCTAAGGTAACGATGTCGATGTCTTTTGTTGGCCTGCCCAATATTTTATCCCTTACGAATCCACCTACCAGATATGCCTCCATTTGCAAATCATTCACTGCCAGCGATATGCGCTTCAAGATCAAAAGTTCATTTTGGGAAAGAGGGATGTTCATGCCCCGCAAAAATAACACAACAGATTCAGATTAAACTTCGTAATAAATGGAGTATTAAGGAACAGAAATAAACGCTTATTCCATGAAACAGACTATGAAAAAGGGTAAATAAGCATTAATTTTGCCGACTTGAACAAACATTATGAAAAATATATTCATGCAGAGCGACGAAGAGGAAATGGAATTCATGCCCATCATTCCTTTGAATGAGGAAGATGCGGGTTCTGATCTGCAAGACATTCCCAACGAATTACCCATTTTGCCCTTGCGAAACACAGTGCTTTTTCCAGGGGTGGTTATACCCATTACCGTTGGCAGAGACAAAAGCATTAAAGCGGTAACAGACGCATACAAGAAAGATAAATTGGTGGGCGTAGTAGCTCAAAAAGACAGTTCGGTAGAAGACCCTACGGTAAATGACCTGGAGCAAATTGGAACTGTGGCCAAAATTGCCAAACTCATTAAAATGCCAGATGGTGGTACGACGATCATCATTCAAGGAAAAAAGAGATTCAGACTAGAAAAAATCACCAGCGAAGATCCCTACTTCAAGGCACAGATAAAAACAATAGAAGATCAGCCGTTGACACCTGACGCTGATTTCAATGCGATGATCGGCAGCATTAAAGACATCGCTTCGCAAATTGTCGGGTTGTCACCTAACCTACCCAGTGAGGCCGCTATCGTTTTGAAAAACATTGAGAATCCGGCATTTCTGATTCACTTTGTGAGCAGCAATTTGAATGGAGAACTGAAGCAGAAGCAACAGTTGCTGGAAATTGACAACATCAAAGCCAGTGGTGAGTTGCTTTTGAATCTCATGCATACCGAATTGCAGTATGCCGAATTGAAAAATAAGGTTACGAATAAAACAAGGGCAGAGCTGGACAAACAACAGCGTGATTATTTTCTCCAACAACAATTAAAGGCCATCAAAGATGAATTGGGTGGAGAGAATGCTGCAGAGGTTAAAGAAATGATGAAGAAGGCGGAGAACAAAAAGTGGACCGCCGCCGCCAAAGAGATGTTCACAAAGAGTGTGGAGAAACTCGAAAGAATGCACCCTTCCACACCAGACTACTCAGTCATTTACAATCATCTTGACCTGATGCTCGACCTACCTTGGGGCGAGTATACGGAAGATTCATATGATTTGAAAAAAGCCAAACGCATACTCGACAAGGATCATTACAGCATGGATAAAATCAAGGAGAGAATCCTGGAATATCTTGCTGTTTTAAAGTTGAAGGGCGATATGAAGAGTCCGATTTTGTGCTTCATCGGACCTCCGGGAATTGGAAAAACCTCTTTGGGTAAGAGCATCGCTGCTGCGATTAACCGAAAATATGTAAGAGTG
>JAURKN010000109.1 GCA_030831725.1 Ferruginibacter sp. | reverse complement strand
CAGTTCGGTCAGGAATTGAAAGCGGGAGCATACATTCTGGAAATTCTTCAGAATGAGCAAAAAATTAATCGCAAGCTGATCAAATTCTGATATGCGGAACAAGAAGCGCGTATTAATCTTGGTCTATTTTGAAATCCCACGAGGTCCGTCATTTGACGGGCCTTTTTTTTGATTTAATGAATCAATAATCTAAACACCAAACATCCAAACGTGGTAACGTGCAAACTTGGCAACTTTGAAAATGGTTGGTGTTTGTTGTTTGTTGTTTGGTGTTTGTTGTTTTGACATATCTTTTTTCTTATCCCACAAATGTTGAAAATGTTTGACTTTTAGTGTTCGGCGTTATTTGGTTCTTGGTTTATAATAATCACTTTCCTTAACCGACAATCATGCCAAACGTCAAACCCAAATATCCAAATGTCCAAACGTGCAAACGTGTAAACTTGTCAACCCCAAACATCCAAATTTGGTAACGTGTAAAAGTGCCAACGCGAAAATCACCAAGCCTTTGAAGTTTGTCCCTGTTGTTTGCGGATGAAAAAAAGATGCTTGTTCTCATAAAATCCCGGTTGTAATTGGAGAGGGATTTGTTTAGGCATGAGATTGTAAAAAGAAAACAGAGACAAGCTAGAGTCGGTAGCCATTTCGCTCAGTCCATCAGGGAAACGATCAGTCAATCTCGAAAAAACGTACATGGATTCAAAGCCTTTGAAAAACATGTCTGTAGGAACACCCTTGAATTTTTCCAGATAGTAATCTAGCAATTGCTGACTGATGGTATCGGTTCGGTCGTTGTAATACGGACTTGTGTAATAAATGGGAAAATTGATTTTGGATGCGCCTGTTTTCTGATTGAATTGTTTGAAACTCTCCCAGTTTGGCATGCCAATAAGCGTGAAATCATATTTCTCTCTCAGTGGATTGAGTGCCATGGAAATCTGGTTTGCAAAATTCTCGTCGAGACTTCCACAAATGATGATATTCTTCTTAGTACTGTCCAGTGCATTTTTGATTAGGTAATAATTGCTGTCCAGTTTTTGATTGTGAAAGTTGATGAGTTTTTTGGAATGTTGGTTGTTGATTTGTTGGAAATAACCAGCAACCCTTTCCTCTTGAGTTCCTGTTTGATTGGCGAGAATGATTTTGTCGCTGGAATGATTTTGTAGAATGAAAGAAAAGATGGCTTCGCAGTGGGTTTGCAGGGTGGAGTTGAGCAAGACTAAAAAAGGATTGTCTGTGATGCCTGCATTATTGGGATAGGTGACTGAAATAAGAGGAATCTGTAATGATTTTGAAAGAGCGGAGAGTTTTGGAAGTTCTTGCTCTTTAACCGACGCGATGAAAAGATGATATTCACTGAAGTCTTCCGACATGATTATTTTATCCAACGACAAGGAGTCCGACTTGGTGTCGAAAATATGTGTTTCTGTTGTTCTTCCGGGGATTGGGAATAGTGATGCTGCGGCTGCAGCCCCTTGGCTGAGTTCGAAGCCAGGCAAAGTAAATCTCGGGAATTTTTTTCCGCCTTTGTAGCTAAGATTTTTTGTAAACACAGAATCCAGATAGAGTGGGGCAAAAACAGCAACCTTCAAAACCCGATTCGACTGGCAGTATGCATTGCCGACGAAAAGCAGCGATAAAAATGAAGTCAATATCGCGATACGATATTTTCTATGTGTGTATTTTCTCATGCGTATAAATCAGGACTTTAGGGACGGAGTCTTCATTTTTTTCTCATTCTCATTCTCATTCTCACTCTCATTTTCACTCTCATTTTCACTCTCATTCTAATTCTTCATTTTCACTCTCATTCTCATTCTCACTCTCGCTCACATACTCACTCTCACTCTTCCTAATCGTCATTCCCATTCAATGGTTGCTGGTGGCTTGCTGCTGATGTCGTAAACCACTCGGTTGATTCCTTTTACTCTGTTGATGATTTCGTTAGAGACATCGGCGAGAAATTCAAAAGGCAATTTAGCCCAATCTGCCGTCATGCCATCAACCGAAGTTACTGCTCTTAGTGCAACCGTAAACTCATAGGTTCTTTCGTCGCCCATGACGCCGACGCTTTTTACCGGCAAAAGCATGGTTCCAGCTTGCCAAACTTCGTGATATAATCCTGTCGATTTTAATTGATTGATAAACACATGATCTGCCTCTTGCAACAAGGCGACCTTATCTTCTGTAATTTCTCCTAAAATGCGGATTCCCAAACCAGGCCCTGGGAAAGGGTGGCGGTTGAGCAAATCCGCAGGGATACCCAATTCTGCACCTATTCGTCTTACTTCGTCTTTGAACAATGATCTCAACGGTTCCACCAACTTGAGTTTCATGGTTTCAGGGAGGCCTCCTACATTATGATGCGATTTGATGGTAACAGAAGGACCGTTTACGGAGACGGATTCTATGACATCGGGATAGATGGTGCCTTGGCCTAGGAAAGAGATATCGGACAATTGGTGAGCCTCTTTATCAAAAACCTCGATGAAAGCAGCCCCGATGGCCTTTCTTTTCTCTTCTGGCAACACTTTTCCCGCGAGTTTGGTGTAAAAATGCTCTTTGGCATCCACACCTTTCACATTCAGTCCAAGTTGTTTATAAATCCCAAGAACCTCTTCAAATTCATTTTTGCGCAATAGTCCGTTATCAACGAAAATCCCAAAAAGGTTCTTGCCTATGGCTTTATGAATGAGTGTTGCTGCCACTGTGCTGTCAACTCCGCCGCTCAGGCCCATTACAACCCGCTTATCGCCGATTTGTTGGCGCAAGGATTCTACTACTTCGGTGATAAAATGGGCGGAAGTCCATTCTCCCGCACAGGAGCAAACCTCAAAAAGGAAGTTGCGGATGAGTTTTTTGCCTTCTGTGGAGTGATATACTTCTGGATGGAATTGTAATCCGTAAATGGGCTTTAGATCCGGCAGATTGGAACGGAATGCGGCAACGGGAATGCTCTCGGTGGTTCCCAGTATTTCCAGACCATCCGGCAGGGATTTGATGCTGTCGCTGTGACTCATCCATACCTGTGTTGGATTTGAAATGCCGAGCAGGAAGGGGTCTGATTGGTTTTGAGCGGTAAAATAGGCGCGACCGTATTCTCTTTTGTCGCTTTTGGCAACGATACCGCCGAATTGCTTTGCTGTAAGTTGGGCTCCGTAGCAGATGCCGAGGGTCGGGTAGCGAGCTGCTATTCCTTTAACATCGACCATCGGAGCTTGTGGCTCATTGCAGGACGCCGGAGAGCCGGATAAAATGACTCCTTTTAGGTTTATATCATCCGGAATAGGGGAATGATATGGAATAATTTCGCAGTACACATTGGCCTCGCGAACCACCCTGGCGATCAGTTGGGTATATTGTGATCCAAAATCGAGAATAATGATTTTTTCCATGATTGCGGCAAAGGTAAGTCAAAGAAAAAAGGTAAATTAAAATCCTTGATTTGAAATTTCAACCCCCAAACGCCAAATCTTCAAAGTATACTGGTTTCCAAGTTCCCAAGTTTCCAGGTAATCAAACGCCAAACCTCCAATCCCAAATCCAAAATTATCAATCACAAATCACAAACCTCCAAATCTTCAAAGTATACGGGTTTCCAAGTTCCCAAGTTTCCATGTAAACAAACGGATTTAGGATTAAAGATTTATTATTTGTAATGTATGGTATTTGGCGCACAGCGTAACCCCAAACCCCAGATCCCCAATACTAAATCATAAATTCCAAATCATAAATTCCAAATCATCAATCCTAATCCTAAACTTTTTTTAATAATTTCTTTGCAGAATGGAAAACTACCCATACCTTTGCACTCCGAATTGAAAAAAACGAATTTTTAAAGTTCTTTACATATGTCACAACGAATCAGAATCAAACTGCAGTCTTACGATCACAACCTGGTTGACAAATCAGCAGAGAAAATAGTTAAGACTGTTCGCAGCACAGGAGCAGTAGTTACAGGTCCTATTCCTTTACCTACTCAAAAGAAAATCTTCACCGTTCTGCGTTCTCCACACGTTAACAAAAAAGCGCGTGAGCAGTTTCAGTTGTGTACACACAAGCGTTTGTTAGACATTTACACCAGCAGCAGCCGTACGGTTGACGCTTTGAGCAAATTGGATTTGCCTAGTGGTGTGGATGTTGAGATCAAGGCCTGATGAACCTTCCCGAATACGGGAAAGGCATTTGGCAAGTTCTTGAACATGAAAAAATGAACGTCCATGTCTCACATCAACGGAGAGACCGCTGGACATAACCGATACAATGAAACGAACTTGGGCGCTTCTCAGCAAGCAACCGGGTAAGTTACATGTGAAAAAAATAAACAGAACACATGAAAAGTATTATTGGAAAGAAAGTGGGCATGACCAGCATTTTCGATACTGCCGGAAAACAAACCGCAGTCACTATCATCGAAGCAGGTCCATGCGTAGTCACTCAAAAGAAAACCGTTGAAACTGACGGTTACAATGCCCTCCAGATTGCTTTCGGCGACAAAAAAGAAAAGCACTCTCTCAAATCTGAGATCAATCACTTCGCCAAAGCCAGCACTACTCCTAAAAGATTCGTCCAAGAAATCCGCGATAGCGAAATAGACAAGAATGTGGGTGAAAGCATCACCGTAGACATTTTTGCCGAAGGCGACAAAGTAGCCGTTGTCGGTACCACCAAAGGAAAAGGTTTCCAAGGTGTGGTTAAACGTCATGGCTTTAGTGGTGTCGGTGAGCAATCTCACGGACAGCACGATCGTCAGCGTGCTCCGGGTTCTATCGGTAACTCATCTGATGCCAGCCGTGTATTCAAAGGAATGCGCATGGCAGGAAGAATGGGTGGAGACCGTGTAAAAATGAAAGGACTGAAAGTGGTGAAGATTTTCCCTGAAAAAAACTATATCCTTGTTGCTGGTTCTATTCCAGGTCACAACGGATCAATCGTACTTATCCAGAAATAATCAAACCCACAACCAATCGTTATCATTCGATAAATAACTGAATCATGCAAGTAGACATCATTAATATAAACGGAGAAAAGACAGGAAGATCCATCGAACTTCCACAAGAGATCTTTGGTATCGAGCCAAATGATCACGTGATCTACCTCGCCGTAAAACAATATCGCAGCGCCCAGCGTCAGGGTACACACAAGGTGAAAACCCGTATGGAAGTGAAAGGTGCTTCCCGCAAGCTGCACAAGCAAAAAGGTACCGGTGGAGCTCGTAAGGGTAACCTCCGTAACCCATTGTACAAAGGTGGTGGTACCATCTTCGGACCTAAGCCGCATCGTTACGATACCAAGTTGAACCGTAAGGTGAAAGATTTGGCGAAAATGAGCGCATTGGCTTACAAAGCAAAAGAAAATGCTATCGTGGTTATGGAAGATGTGAACCTCGATGCTCCAAAAACAAAAGCATTCTCAGGTATTTTGAAATCATTGAATATCGGAAAGAACAAGGCATTGTTCGTTATTCCTGAATACAACGATAATATCTACTTGAGTTTGAGAAACGTGGTAGGTGTTAATGGTTCTGTACTCAGCGACATGAACACTTACGATATCCTGGATGCGAATGTTCTTGTAATGACTGAAAAAGCAGCAAGACTTTTCACCGAAGTAGAAGAATCAGCGAACTGATTCTGACCTTAAAAAATTGAATAACTAGCAAACTGAATACAATGAAACTGTCTGATGTGTTAATCAAGCCGATTTTGTCGGAGAAAGCCAACAAGCAAACTGAAAAAATGAACAGGTATGCTTTTGTGGTTGACAGAAAAGCGAACAAAATCGAAATCAAGAAAGCCGTTGAGCAGTTCTATGGCGTTCAAGTGGAAGATGTGAACACAATGGTCATGCCTTCCAAACTGAAAGCAAAATATACCAAAGCCGGATTTATCGTTGGCCGTAAGCCTGCGAAGAAAAAAGCAGTGGTGACTGTAGCCGCAGGCGAAAGCATCGACCTCTACGGAGAAGCTTAATCAACAAAACCATGAATGGTGGTCAACACCGCAAAGATTTGACAATTAAATAAACTAAAGAAATGGCATTAAGAAAATACAAACCGATTACCGCAGGAACCCGTTGGAGAATCGGTAACGCATACGCAGAAATCACAACCAATGTTCCTGAAAAATCATTGGTGGAAAAACAGAAGAGCACAGCCGGTAGAAACGCTCAGGGACGTCGTTCTATGCGCTATATGGGTGGTGGTAACAAAACCATGTATCGTCTGGTAGATTTCAAAAGAGACAAGAAAGAAATTCCTGCAGTGGTTAAAACCATTGAGTACGATCCAAACCGTACCGCTTTCATCGCCCTGATCGCTTATGCGGATGGAGAGAAGCGTTACATTCTTGCTCCTCAGGGATTGCAAGTAGGACAAACCGTAATCAGTGGCGATAATGTCTCTCCTGAATTGGGTAATGCATTGATGTTGAAAAACATGCCTTTGGGTACCAACGTTCACAACATCGAAATGCAACCTGGACAAGGTGGTATTTTGGTTCGCAGTGCCGGTACTTCAGCACAGCTTTCCAACAAAGAAACCAAATATGCGGTTCTCAAAATGCCAAGTGGTGAATTGAGAAAAGTCCTGATTAATTGTTACGCTACCGTAGGTGTTGCCAGCAACAGCGACCATAACCTCGAGAGCATGGGTAAGGCAGGTCGTAACAGATGGAAAGGTATTCGTCCACGCACAAGAGCGGTAGCGATGAACCCGGTTGATCACCCGATGGGTGGTGGTGAAGGTAGAGCCTCAGGAGGTCACCCACGTAGCCGTAAGGGTAAATATGCAAAAGGAGAAATCACAAGAACAAGAGGAAAAGGATCTGATAAACTGATCATCCAACGCAGAAACGGTAAAAAATTACCAAACAAATAATTGATTCAACATTGTTAAAATATCCGGAAGTACCGGAGAATAAACAAAAAACAAAACATGGCTCGTTCATTAAAAAAAGGTCCTTACATAGAAGCTAAACTGGAAAAGAAAGTTTTGGCAATCAATGAAGGAAAAGCAAAGAAAAACGTAATCAAAACCTGGAGTCGTAGAAGCACCATCACCCCGGATTTCGTGGGACAGACTTTCGCGGTTCACAATGGCAACAAGTTCATTCCGGTTTATGTTACGGAATTCATGGTAGGTCACAAACTCGGGGAGTTCGCACCAACCAGAAACTTCAAAGGTCACTCAAGTAAAAAGATGTAATCTTTAAGGATAATTGAAAGAGGATTCAATCCTCATTTAACCTTAAACTCAAACTCATACAAATGGAAGCGATAGCAAAACTGAATAATTATCCAACCTCACCGCGTAAGATGCGTCTTCTTGCAGACCTGATCCGTGGAATGAAGGTGGAGAAAGCATTGGCGATTTTGGAGCACAACCCGAAACACCCTGCTGTTCCTTTGCGTAAATTGGTTGTTTCAGCCATCAGCAACTGGAAGCAAAAAAATGAAGGTGCCGACGAATCAGGATTGGTGGTAAAAACCATCTTCGTTGACGGTGCTCGCGTGATCAAAAGAATGAGACCTGCACCACAAGGACGTGGATACAGGGTTCGTAAGCGCAGTAATCACGTTACCGTTATCGTTGACAGCCTTGCAGTGGCTACCCCTGCAGCACCGGTTACAGAAGCGGTTGAAACTGTTTCTGCAGCAGAGCCGGTAAAAACAAAAGCTCCTGCCAAAAAGAAGAGCAACACCAAAAAAGAAGACTAATACAAACAAAAATTTTATAAAAACCAGATATGGGTCAGAAAACAAATCCGATAGGCGCAAGATTAGGGATCATTCGTGGATGGGACAGCAACTGGTACGCCAGTAAAAAAGATTACGCATCAAAACTCATCGAAGACGATAAGATCAGAAATTATCTGAATGCCAGGATCAGTAAAGGAGGTATCGCTAAAATCGTAATCGAGCGTACACTCAACAAACTGATTGTAACCATTCACACCTCAAAACCGGGTATCATCATCGGTAAAGGTGGTGGAGAGGTTGACCGCATCAAGGAAGAGTTGAAAAAACTTTGTGGTAAAGAAGATGTACAAATCAACATTCTAGAAATCCGTCGTCCGGAAATGGATGCGCAGATTGTTGGTGAAACCATCGCCCGTCAAATTGAAAATCGTATCAACTATAAGCGTGCCATCAAAATGGCAATAGCTTCCGCCCTCAGAATGGGAGCAGAAGGAATCAAAGTGAAAGTTGGTGGTCGTTTG
>JAURKN010000108.1 GCA_030831725.1 Ferruginibacter sp. | reverse complement strand
ATCAAATGCCCGTATAATTTTGTGGCTTTATTTTTTTCAATTCCGCTTTGATTTCTGCCGACACCTTAAGCTTGCTGATAAATTGATGTATGGCTTTTTTATCGATGACCGCACCTCGGGTTAGTTCTTTAAGGGCCTCGTATGGCTGTGGATATTTCTCTCTTCTGAGAATGGTTTGAATCGCTTCAGCAACCACAGCCCAATTTTGCTCCAGATCTGATGCTATTTTTTTCTCATTCAAAATGAGCTTGTTGAGTCCCTTTTCCATAGCCTTCACCGCAATAAGGGTATGGGCCACCGGAACCCCAATATTCCTCAAAACGGTACTATCCGTCAAATCTCGCTGTAATCTGGATACAGGCAGCTTGGCCGACAAGTGCTCAAGCAATGCATTGGCAACCCCTAGATTACCTTCCGCATTCTCAAAATCTATCGGATTCACCTTATGGGGCATGGCGCTGCTGCCAACTTCTCCCTTTTTTACCTTTTGTTTGAAATAATCCATGCTCACATAGGTCCAGATATCACGGCAAAGGTCAATCAGTATGGTATTGACCCTTTTTATACAATCAAAATGGGCTGCCAAATGGTCGTAATGCTCAATTTGGGTGGTATACTGTTGTCTTTCAAGTCCCAGTTTTTCATGTAAAAGCTGGTCTGCGAAATTTTTCCAGTTGTATTTTGGAAAGGCCACATGGTGTGCATTGAAATTACCAGTCGCTCCTCCAAACTTTCCGCTGAAGGGAATAAAACTGAACAGTTGAATCTGATTCTCAATGCGCTCCGCAAAAACCATGATTTCCTTGCCCAATCGAGTGGGCGATGCCGGTTGTCCGTGGGTTCTCGCCAACATGGGAACATCTTTCCATTCATGGGCCATCTTTATGAGATGTTGCTGAAGATTGAGCAGGTTTGGCAGATATTCGAGTTCCATTACATCTTTCCAAAGCATGGGAATGGCGGTATTGTTGATGTCTTGTGACGTTAGTCCGAAATGTACCCATTCCGCCAAATGACCCGCACCCATTTCGGTCAATTTGTTCTTCAAATAATACTCCACCGCTTTAACGTCGTGATTGGTGATTTTTTCCGATGCTTTGATGGTCTCCGCTTCTTCCGGACTGAATGTCTCCATGATGTTTTTAAGCTGAGCCACTTGCTTTTTATCTAGTTTGAAAAACCGTTTTTCCGAAAGGAAAATAAAATACTCAACTTCTACTTGCAATCGGTATTTAATCAGTGCGTATTCGGAAAAATAGGCGGAAAGTTCATTTGTTGCATTGGCATATCTGCCATCAACGGGCGAAATGGCTAAAAGTGGAGCTTGATTCATACCGCAAAAATAAGTTGATTCGTTGAGATGAGGTGAACACTGTTTTATCGGTTTTCAACAGTTGTTTTGAGTTAGCTTTGCCAATCATTTTTTACTTCGATCAGATGAATAAAATAAAAGTGGCGGTTGTCAGTTATCTCAATACCAGACCATTGGTCAAAGGGTTTGAGACGGGTGTTATGGATCAAATGATGGAGCTTTCTGAGGCCTATCCTTCCTCATTGGCAAGTATGTTGATACGTGATGAAGTGGATTTGGCCCTTATTCCTGTAGCCATAATTCCTGAAGTGCCAAACGCAGAAATCGTCTCTGATTTTTGTATCGCAACAGATGGAGAAGTAGCCAGCGTGTGTCTTTTTTCCGATTGTCCGATCAATGAAATAGAAGAGATTTTATTGGATTATCAGAGCAGATCTTCTGTGGCATTGACAAGGATATTGCTAAAAGAGCATTGGAAAATATCGCCTTTGTTAACCCATGCCAAACCTGGTTTTGAAGAAAATGTGACCGGAAAAAAAGGGGCATTGATCATAGGCGACAGAGCCCTTGAAAAAAGAAGTAGCTATCGTTACGTTTACGACCTTGGCACGGCATGGAAAGAAATGACGGGTCTTCCCTTCGTTTTTGCGGTATGGGTAGCCAACAAAAAACTCCCTACAGATTTTATCTCCCTTTTCAATCAAACCATACAATCTGGTTTTTCTGAGCTAGAATCAGTCATACAAAAATTCGAAAATCCGCATTATAGCATCAGAACCTATTATACCCAAAACATCCAATATCGATTGACGGATGATATGAGGAATGTGATGGACTTATTTTTGGGTAAGATGAATGAGATAAAGTAAAAAGTTCAAACCGTGTCAGCTCAATTTTGACCGAATAACCTGTTCTTCAAGGTTTGATAGAGCTGTCTCACATCAGGCGAGATGTCGCGCCAAATGAAGAGACTGCCGTAGATTACTGTGAATATCAGAATGGAAACAGCCATTGCTGAGACGCCCGTAAGGTTTTTCACACAGAACTGGGTGACGCCAAAAGCAAATACAGAAATACATAACAATTCCACCGTTTTCATAGAAAACGGCTGTAGGTCAAATCTTTTCCAAAGGAAGTGGAATCGTATAAAATTATAAACGCTGAATGAAATCAAATTGGCCATTGCAGGTCCTGTGATTCCATATTTCACCGTAAGCCAATAGCTTAACGGAATGATCATCAATGTCAGAATCAGACTGGTCCAAAGTTCAAACCTCCAAAAGGTGGATGTGGCAATGATTTGTCCATTTACGCCTGTTCCCAGCTCGATGATGGTTACAAATCCCAACAATCCAAACACCCATTTTCCTTCCAGATAAGCGGGATTGATGCCAAAAACATCGATGCCGTTTTCGAAATTCATCAGGATACATCCATACACAAACAGAGAAAATCCAAGCATATTGATGGATGACCGCTGATAGATTCTTTGGATTTCAGGTAAATTTTTCTCTTTCCATGCTCGAGACAATAGGGGAATGGTAATTGCCACAAGGCTTCTAAAAGGGGCTTGTAAAATGGAAACCATATAACTCGCCAGCCCGAAAACGCCCACTTTCCCGAGATTCTGCTTTGCCGCAAGCACCAATCCGTCGATGCTCTGTCTCAGAATCGTTACAATGACCACCACAAAAGTGAGCGAGAGCATGGCAAAGATTTTCTTTTTGTATTTGCGGCTGACCTTGCTCGTTTTGAATGAAATCCATAGTTTTTTCTCTCTGTGGAGGTAAATCGCCATGATGAACACAATGACCGCATATTGGAAGGCGAATAAGATGATGAAGGTGTGAAAATCAATGAGATCAGCGATTTTAAGTAAAATGATGATGAGCGTATAAAGTCGAACCACGGTTTCTTTCAGGAGACTGCTGACGACTCCTTTGCCGAATCCATATGAATAGGCTTCAAGCAATTGGAAGGTCAAAATGAAAAATCCCATGGGAATGGTCCAATACACATATTCCACAAGGAGACTTGAATTGGTGCCGAATTTTTTTACGATTAAAGGGTTCAAGCCCCAAATGCCCAATGCAGTAAGTGTGAAGCCGATCAAGGAGATGGAAAATGCCTTGGTCAGCAAATCGTTTTTTTGGGGTTCTAGGTTATCCTGATAGTAGGGGAAAAATTTATAGAGATAATTCGTCGTTCCCAATGATGAGAATGCATAAATCAACAAACTCACGTCAATCAATGCCCTGGTTAGCCCATTTTGATCGGGTGTAAACCAATTTTTATGAGCCAGGAAATACGTGTTTGCTGCTCCGAACAAAAATCCGACATAAATCCAAATGGTTGCTTTAAGGCTTTTTTTTCTGATTTCAGACATGAGATTCTGTTGAAATTGTTGCAGCGATATGTCGCGAATGTAATTCATTCAATCGTCTTCGGATTGCATTTACGCAGCTTATCGCTAAAATATTGCTTTTTTATCATAGTTTATAGTCATATTCGACTCCTTTTCATCATCAGAAATCTTTACATTTGCGAGCAATCGAAATTATGGCTGAAACACTTGGCATGCTTTGCGACAAACTGACCATCGTAAAGCTAAAACAATATCATACGGAAGACGAAAGTCGTTTGCAGAGTCTGAACCTGCAGGCCGGACAATTGCAATCAGAAATTGATGAATATATTTCTGATGCGGTATCCGGAAAAATCGATTCAGTGAGGATGTCTTTTTCCGCCAATAAGGTTTTCAAAAAAGAAGGCAATGAGGTCGCAGATGTGAAGGGTCTGTTTGGAGAAGTCATTTATCAATTAGCCGATGTCAATTGTCGCCTTTGGCATGAACAGGAAAAGGTGTATGATTTCGAGGCCGTTCCTGTCGAGCAAAAAGACCATGTGGTAAAGCAGCTCGCTCTATTGAATTTGGAGCGCAACAAATGTATCGATGCCATCAATGAACAATTCAAACAACTGATATTATCTCAAAAAGTCTGATTTATGCATATTCGTAAAAGAACCACTTGCCGTGTGTGCGGCTCCACTTCTCTAAAAAAAGTCATTGACCTCGGACCTCAGTACCTGCAGGGAAGTTTTGTAAAGCCGGGAAAGGAAATGCCCAGCTCAAGAAAAATTGACTGTACGCTGGTTCGTTGCAATCCTGAAGAGGACGAAAATGCCTGCGGACTTTTGCAGATGGAGCATTCCGTGCCCACCGAAATTTTGTATGCGGCTTATTGGTACAGGAGTGGAACCAACAATACCATGAGAAACCATTTGAAGGATATTGTGGACTCGGTTATCGACACCATGTCGGGCGTTAAGCATCCTTCAGTTCTAGACATAGGTTGCAATGATGGTACTTTGCTTAGCTACTATCCAAAGCATTATATGAAATATGGTTGCGATCCCAGCGACGTTGCCCAGGAAGTAAAGGATGCCACCGTAGTGCAAGATATTTTCCCTTCAGAAGAGCTGTTTAAGTTGTTGGAAGGAAAAAAATTGGATGTGATCACTTCCATCGCCATGTTCTACGATTTGGAAGATCCGGTAAGTTTTGTAAAAGGAATCAGCCGTTTCCTTTCATCTCAGGGTGTTTGGGTTTTCGAAATGAGCTATATGCCTAAAATGCTGGAACTGGATAGTTATGATACCATTTGCCACGAACACCTTGAATTTTACAGTTTGGCGGTTTTGGAGAAAATTCTGGCAAAGGGTGGAATGAAGGTCTTTAAGATTTCCTTCAATGATATCAATGGTGGAAGTATCCGTTGCTATGCCACACACAAAGACAGCAGTCATCACGATAAGAAAGAAAATTATCAACTGATCAACGAAATCCGCCACAAGGAGTTTGACCTTGAATTGGATACCGATAAACCTTATGCCGACTTTCAGCACCGAATCGAGAAACTGAAAGTGGAATTGCATGATTTGTTGGTAAAATTGAAAAATGAAGGGAAGAAAGTTCATGTATATGGAGCTTCAACCAAGGGGAATACTATTCTTCAATGGTGCGATATAGACAAAGACCTTGTGGTTTGTGCCGCTGAGCGTAACCCGGATAAATACGGAGCAAAGACACTCGGAACGGATATTCCCATCGTAAGTGAGGAGGAGAGCAGGGCGATGAATCCTGATTACTATCTGGTACTTCCATGGCACTTCAAAGCGGAATTCATAGAAAGAGAAAAAGAGGCGCTGGAAAAAGGAACGGGTTTCATTTTCCCGGTACCGACCATAGAAATCTTTAAAAAATAAGTGGTTTGGAAAAAATACTTTTTGTAACACACAAGCCCGCACAATGTGGTGTGTACGAGTTCGGTCAACATGTTTATCAGGCCGTTTCGCAATCAAAACGTTACACCTTTGTAAAAGCGGAGTGTGATTCATTGGAAGATTTGAAAAAGGCGATAGATTCAAATTCACCTTCTTTCATTCTTTATAATTATCACCCGTCCGTGATGCCATGGGTTTGTACCAAAATGGCAAAAGGGGTATATGTTAATCACATATCCGGGATTCACATTCCACAAGTTGCCATCATACATGAAGTGACCCAAGAGGTTGCTGATACCGCTACCGCATATAGAAACAAATACATACTCGGGCAATCCGGGAAACGTATAAACTCATTATTTGATTTCTATATCGCCGCAGACCCTACATTATTGCTCAAGAATCCATATGTGTTCAAAACAGGAAGATTGATACCTGAATTGTCTCATACCGCGTCACAGCCTGCTATGCCAATCATTGGCAGTTTTGGTTTTGCCACACCCAACAAAGGTTTTGCCAAATTGGTTGAAAAGGTCAAATCGGAATTCAAGGAAGCCCAAATCCGAATCAATATGCCCGCGGCTAGTTTTGGTGATCCCAATGGACTTGCAGCAAAAAAAGTGGCACAAGAATGCCAAAGCATTGTCGCAGGCACCAATATCAAATTGGATATCACACATGATTACATGGATCAAAAAGCGTTGTTGCAATTTCTTTCAGGTAACAGCATCAATGTGTTCATGTACGAAGACAAATCCGGTCGTGGCATTTCCAGTGCTGCCGATCTGGCTTTGGCTTCGGGCCGACCCATCGGTGTTTCCGATTGCCCGATGTTCAGGCATATCCTTCAACAACATCCCGAATTGAACGTTGAAAAAAACAGCATTGATTCCATCATCCAGCAAGGATTCGGTCCATTGAAAAAAATGATAGAAGGTTGGGATGAAAAGAATCTGATCTGGGATTATGACCGAATCTTTGATTCCATCAAATATAGAGTTGCCAATCCTTTCGAAATGAAACTAGGCATCAAACGTACACTTGAAAACAAGCTGAACCGTTTGCTGACCCGTCCAAAAAATACATTTACCTGGCTCACAAACACAGTTGCAGCCACAGACGATGATTTAAGACCTGCGAAAAATCAAAACTACACTCCGGTAACCTTATCTCCCGGTGACGGTTTCAATCGAATCTTGGACGACCAGGCCAGGAGTCTTTATCAGCCCGCCATTCAGAAGCTGATGGAGCTCGTTCCAGCGACCATGGCTAAGAAAATAGCCAGAGCCAATGTGCAACAGGCATTTATTTTTGATACGGTATATCGCCATCTAAACCAGTACAGCCATCCAAAATTATTCTGTGTGGGGAGTTATGAGGACACCGCATCAATGGCATTGCAAAAACTCGGATATCAGGTAGAAGAGGTTGATCCCATGATCAATTACCTTCTTCAGGAATACATCACAAAACCCACCACAGAAACCGGGGTGTATGATATTGTATTTTCAACCTCTGTGATTGAACATGATCCGGATGATAAGTCCTTTTTGGAATGTGTTGAAAAACTGCTGGCGCCAGGTGGAATAGCCGTAATCACTTGTGATTTCAAAGAAGGATGGAAGGTTGGTCAAGACAAACCGGAAGTGGATGCGCGGTTCTATACCAAATACGACATGGAGCAAAGAATGTTGTCTTATATACCCAATTGTGAATTGGTTGATGAAGGGAAATGGGATTGTCTTAACCCCGATTTCAATTATCTGGGCAAATATCAGTATACGTTCGCCACATTCACATTCAGAAAAAAATAAGTCATTTCTTTTTGCATGAATTAAACCTCAATTCCATTGAATACATTTCTGATCACCGGTTTTAGCGGGTTTGTTTCAAAACATTTTCTGGAATATCTGGAGAAAAATCACTCCGGTGCGGTTGTGTATGGGCTCGATATACAGCATCCCGACTTCGATTACAACAGTTTCACCCGAATTACTTGTCATTTCAGAAAAATCAATCTGCTGGATGCGGAAGCGGTTAATGAAATTCTCATCGAATGCAAGCCCGACTATATACTACACTTGGCTTCCTATAGCAGCGTAGCGTTTTCATGGGAGCAACCTGTAACCGCATTTGTCAATAATTTGAATATTTTCCTGAATCTGGTTGACCAGATTCGTCTTTTGAAACTAAAATGTAAGGTGTTGTCCGTTGGCTCCTCTGAAGAATATGGAAAAGTGGATCCCACACAGCTTCCCTTGCGTGAAAATGGCAGGGTTAATCCGATCAGTCCTTATGCTGTAGCCAGGGTTTCACAGGAGCAATTGTCTGCCGTATATAGCGCGGGCTATGGACTTGATATTGTAATGACACGATCATTCAACCATATCGGTCCTGGTCAGCTTGATAAATTTGTGATTCCTTCGTTTGTAAAAAAAATACTAGAGGCAAATGCATCCGGACAAACCCATATCGATGTGGGAAATGTTTCATTGGTTCGTGATTT
>JAURKN010000107.1 GCA_030831725.1 Ferruginibacter sp. | reverse complement strand
GCTCAGATCTATGTTGGTTTCCTGGGAATGGAGAGCACATCTGGTTTGGGAATTGGTGCCGCTTGTTCTGTTTTGACACTGGCAACCCTTTCCATGATTGTGACACCCGGAGGCATTGGGTCTTTCCCCATTTTTGTAATGCAGACTTTAATCATCTATGGCGTTCATGAACCTTTAGGAAAAGCATTCGGGTGGCTCATGTGGGGATCATCAACAGGCATCATCGTCATTACCGGTTTAATTTCTTTGATTTGGATGCCTTATTACAATGCTAGGAAAGAAAAAGCTGTTTGACAACAACAGTTTACTGTAATGATGCTTCCCATTGCTTCCTTCCCAAACCGGGTATAACGTGTCTTTCGCTATGATAGGAAGATCTCACCAAAGGACCACTTTCGACATAATCAAATCCCAATTCGTAGCCGATGGATTTATATTCCGCGAACTCATCCGGATGAACAAACCTGTCAACCGGAAGATGTTTTTTTGTAGGTTGAAGATACTGACCGATTGTAACCACATCAACACCACTTTGATATAAATCTTTCAGTGTTTGAACCACATCCTGCTTCGATTCGCCCAGGCCCAGCATAATTCCACTTTTCGTTCTCATCCCACCCTCTTTCAGTATTTTCAAAGTTTCCATGCTTTGCCAATATTTGGCCTGTACCCTTACTTGTCGGGTAAGCTTTTCCGTGGTTTCAATATTATGACTCACCACTTCCGGAGCAGCATCGATGATTCTTTGAATCTGTTCTTTATTGGATTTGAAATCCGGAATCAAGGTTTCAAGCGTGGTGTCGGGATTCAGTGCCTTCACCGCTTTGATGGTATTTTGCCAAATGATACTTCCTGCATCTTTCAATTCATCTCTATCCACTGAAGTGATTACCGCATGTTTTACCTTCATCAAATGAATTGCCTCTGCCACACGCTGTGGTTCGTCCCAATCAACTGATTCGGGCCTACCGGTAGCGACAGCACAGAATCGACAGCTTCTGGTGCATACATTTCCTAAAATCATGAATGTGGCTGTTCCCTCACCCCAGCATTCGCCCATATTCGGGCAATTCCCGCTTTCGCAGATGGTATGCAATTTATGGGTGTCCACCAGATTTCTGACATGCTTGTACTCTTCTCCGATGGGCAGTTTAACCCTTAACCAATTCGGCTTTTTGACTATTGCTTCTGGTGTATTATTTCCGGTTCCACAACTCATGGTTAGACTATTTTCTGTTTCTATTTTTTTCTTTTTCCAAAAATCACACTCACATATGCACCCAAAAAGAATTGATTTTGTTTGATATCAATCATTTGTTGAATCTTGCTAGTGTACCATTCTGCAAATCCACCAACTTCAACTGCGCTAATCATCTCATTGTATCTGCCATAATCGAACCTAGCTGCAGATTTCAGATACAAACCTGGGGTGATTTTGATTTTATTCCACCCTTTTGAAAGATCCGGGCCTCCTTGAATGGAAGAAAGATTTACAAAATAAACGCTGTCAGGTGAATTATACCCTACAAACTCCGATACGCCGTTCCCCTTGTTCACTTCAACTAGGTAAGGCCTCAATACTCCGAGAGACACACCACCACCGATGTTGGTGGAAATGCTGACTCCGTTTCGGTTCCCTTTATTACCAACAACCCACTGCTTTTGAGCACCAAGTTTGACTGGATAGAAGTAATTCACTTTTCCAAAAATAACGGGAGCAGTAGGCGCGAATTCGTTTTGTAACTTCTCCTCTTTCACATGCTTTCGCTCGGAGACATCCAATTGAAACAAAATGCTTTTCCGAGGCTGTCTGATCATGGCATATTCAATCCAACCTCCAACTCCGTCATTAACCAACTTTAAACCCTCGGCCAAATGGCTTTTGAAATAGGTGACACCCTCCTCTTCCTGTTTGATGATGGCATTGATTTTTTTCTGTTTCTCGTTTCGCTTGGCTTGCCTCGATGGATTTTGAACCTGCGCCATTCCAGACAAACTGACGTTAATCATCAGAACGAATATTATTATATGTTTCGCTAATCCCATGGTCATGCCTAAATTTACACAAATTTACAAGGTTGTTCTCTAAGATAGCATGAGAACTTTCCGATTTTGATCATATACAAACCATAACAAATGACGGCTACCATTGTTTACGAAGGAGAACTCAGGTGTACCTGCACTCACTTGCAAAGCGGCTCTATTATTGAAACCGACGCCCCTACAGACAATCACGGTAAAGGCGAAAGATTCAGCCCCACAGACACCGTCTGTATCGCTTTGGGAACCTGCATTATAACCACAATGGGCATAAAAGCCCAAACAATGGATATCGAGTTGAAAGGAACAACCTTACAAGTAACAAAACACATGATTCCGAGTCCAAGAAGAATTGGAAAAATTGAAGTCAACCTGGAAATTCCGGGCAATGGCATCAGCGATTCGGACCGAATCATTCTTCAACGCACAGGAGATCTCTGCCCCGTAAAGGCAAGTCTTCATCCCGATTTAGAAACCATCATCAAATACAACTGGATTTGATTTTTCTTGCGGGCGTAAAAGCGAAATTCCTATCTGACACGACAAGCATCTTTTCGGAATGCAGTACATTTTATGCAGTTGTATGAGTGCTTGAGAATGGAAAGCTGTTTCATTTACAAATCCGACGGATTTCATTGTATTGGTGATATGATTTTCCTCTCCTTTCAATTGGCAGAGTAATTCCTCGGCCCTTTCCTTAAAAACATTCAAATTGTGATAAGCTCCATAGGAGAAAAGCATGGGGGAAATCACATTGATGATTATGTTGTCGATCCTTGTATTACCTAATTTTCGGGTTTTTAAACGAGTCTGTTTCCCGAAATGGTAATGATCTTCCCAATATGTGGACAATGGCTTAGACATGATGTATCGCATCTTTTCAATTTGGTGTTCAGACAAAATACAACTCATTAATTTTTCTCCAGAATGAATCAATGCGGAAAGTTTCGCGATTCCAATTGTTGGGAAATGCGAAGGCCTCATCCTAAAAAACATCCATTCCACCCGAGGTTGTACCAATTGAAATTTTTTCTTGAGAAAAAAATATTCATGCAAAAGTTCCTTAGGATAGGATTCTGACAATCCCGGGTTCAAAAAACCTGCTTGTCCAAAAAGCAGGGCTTCAATCTGAATTCTTCTCGAAGCACATGCTTGTATCACATTGAATGGTATGGAGCCCAATAGTATTTCCATCGCATCTCCGTTCTTTTCACCACCCAGATAATGAGCCATTTTTCTCCATGCCAGTTGCTCCCAATCACCTTTCAATTCATTCAGTTTTCTTTCAATATCTTTTGATCTTTGCGTTAGCCTCTCATTTACCAACTTGCGACTGAAAGCTGAAAAAATATCGAGAATACTATTTTGCAACAGCCTTTCACAAGGGATCATATTGTTGGTACTTTTCAAATGCCTATACTGATCAATTGAAAACTTGGCAACCCTGGATTGTAATTCGAGCGTTGGAAATGGAAGAGGCACATACCTATCGTTTTTCCATACAACATGCAGAATCACATTTTTATAGTGCGGGTCTCCGGAATGTCCATGCGAAACCCAGTCTGAGCTTAAGACATGTAATTCAATATGGCCTACCATCAACATGTCTTCTACTCTGACTTTGGCAAACAGGAAATCCGGACCTTGATCGGAATTCAATTTTCCGTTGTCTAAAATTTGTAACTGTTGTCCATCAGTTGTTGATAAATCATTGAAATTGAAATGACGGCTTTGCCAGATATAATGCAGCAGATATTCATCCATATCGATCAGTCTTTATTTTGACCGATTGCAAAATGAATCACATGAAACAAAGTTCAAAAGGACAAACCACAAAAACAGAAGTGATTTTTACAGTCGCTTTGTGTGAAAAATACAAGTGTTATATCAAAAAGAATGTAGTTTTTGAACCACTTTACTGACGGGTAGACCCATGACATTATAGAAGTCTCCTCTAATTTCGCGAATGCCCACCACCCCGATCCATTCCTGAATGGCGTATGCCCCAGCTTTGTCGTATGGTTCGTAACGGTCTACATAAAACGAAATCTGCTCGGTAATAAGATCATGGAAGCTGACTTCGGTTATTTCATGAAATACATTAATGGTACCCTGTTTCAGCATCGCTACTCCGGTAATCACCTCGTGTGTTTTTCCAGAGAGCTTTTGAATGGTTTCAATGGCATGATTTCTGTTCATCGGTTTTCCTAAAATCTCACCATCACAAACCACGATGGTGTCTGCGGCAAGGATGAGCTTGTCGGATTTTGTAAGTTCGAACACTGCTTTCGCTTTGTTTACAGCGATATATTCCGCAATCAAAGGTGGAGTTATATTTTCTGGAAAATGCTCATCCGTATTCGAAACAATAACTTCAAACGAAATCTCGGCCCATTCGAGCAATTGTTTTCTTCGTGGAGACTGGGAAGCCAGGATAATCGGTTCCATACATCAGAGGTTTAACAGATACATTGAAATAATACCAGCAAGAATGACCCATTTTATCCAGACGCTTATTTTATGGTAGTGAATGGATGTCTCCGCATTTTTCAGCATGTACAAAATATAGATAAATGGCAATGATACAGTCATTGATAGAAAAACAGAATAGATGTAAAGGGCTGTCAGCCAGGCATAGACAGAAATAATTAATACAGCGCCAATCAGAACAACTATCCAAACACCTGCAAATGTTTTTGCAACAGGAACGCCCCATTCGATTGCCATAGTTTTGGCTCCGAATTTTCGGTCTCCCTCCATATCCTCCAAATCTTTGACCACTTCCCTAATCAAGTTTGTAACGAATGAGAACCCTGAATAGATCACAGTCATTTTGAAAAATTGGCGAAGGCGTATCGCAGTTTCTGATTGATGCAAATAATCTACGTCCCAACCTTTAACCAGATAGAGATATACAACCCAAATTACCCATGCTGTCAATGCTGAGACTAAAATATTTCCCAAAAGAAGTGATTTTTTTAGACGAGTAGAGTAAAACCAAAGTAAGAAAACAGCGGATATATTCAGAATGAAAATGCTCCACTGTCCGGATTGGAAACTCACCATGAAAGAGCAATAGAGTCCGATCATGGAAAAAAGAAGGTGCCATAAGATGGCAGCTCTTTTTTTAATCACAGGCCCGAGAACCAATTTTTGCGGCTTATTGACCGAATCGATCATCACATCAAAATAATCGTTGATCACATACCCTCCGGCAGCTATGGAAACGGAAGCTCCAATCAGTAAAAAAAAAGTGAAATCATGCAAAATAGCTTCATAAGAAACTGAAGCCAATGGGATATAAATGGCGGTGTAAAAGACAATCTGGGTGATAGCTATGTATAACAGGTTAGGCCAGCGTATCAGTTGAAAAAAAGCGATGACCTTTTGCATGTGTCAATTTGTTATTTGGCAGTTAATCCGGTGGTAGCATCCCAATCGCCATTTAGTGAAAGCACTTTCCGGATAACATCTCTTACACAACCTGAACCGCCATCATGTTTGGAAATGTAATGAGCAATGGCTCTTACTTCTTCTGCTGCATCTGCTGGACAACAAGCTAATCCGACTGTCTGCATAACCTGAAGATCAGGCATATCGTCGCCCATGAAAAGAACCTGTTCGTTAGACAAACCCAATTCAGCGACCAAGTTGTACAAGCAGGATTTCTTATCCGATGTGTTGAAATGCAATATTTTGATTCCTAGTTTTTTCAATCGATTCTCTACGCCAACATCATATGAGCCGGAAATGATGGCAACATGATAGCCTTTTTTGACAGCTAATTGTAAGGCATAGCCGTCCTTGATGTTCATTTGTCTTAACCATTCACCGGATTCTGTAAGCAGTAAATTGCCATTCGTCAAAACCCCGTCCACATCCAAAGCGATAAGACGGATATTATTAAAAAGTGACAGAACGTTCAATTTGATTTATTTATTGATTTGGCAATTGAAGATCGACAAAAACCACTATCCTTTTTGACCATCTCTCCATTCATAGACCCAAGTGCTCTGGATCATCTCGAGATGACCTTCATTGCTTTCTTCCGGTTTTCCTGCGAAATTGGGGATTTCCAAAACCCACTTATGAAGATCAATGAATCTGATTCTGTAGATTTTACTTTCACCAAATTCATCTCCAAATCTTTCATAGAGTTTCATGGCTATATCTTCGTAATCATTCCAGTGTATCGGTGGTTCGAATGTCATTTTTCTATTTTTTACTGAATTATTCTCCGAGGAATTGAGTTTGATCCGGCAGGGTTACGGCAATATTTCCGGATCCTGGGAGCAGCACACACTGACAACCGAGTCTGGAATTTAGTCTTGGGCTGACAGCACGATCAATGAAATCCTCCTCTTTGTCTGAGAGTTCTTCGATGTGATTTTCCCCTTCGTTTACATAAAGGTGGCAAGTGCTGCAAGCGCAAACTCCCCCGCAATTATGATGAAGGTCTATCTCATTGAGTAGTGCTACTTCGAGAATCGATTGGCCGTCTTCAACTCCTTCAATGGTAACGGGCTCAAGACCTTTTTGTTCAAAATTGAAAGTTATCTTATACATATTCTAATTTGGAACGCAAACCTAAGCAAAATACGGATATTCAGTTGCGTTTGTTTAAGTTATGCTATGAAAAACAAAGCTTTATCATTATCTTAGGGTTCATAATCCCCTTCATGAAATTGAAATCCATCATACTTTCCCTTCTTTGTGTTTCATTCATTTTGTCGTCCTGCCTTTGGGGAAATGAAAAAGATGCCAAAGAAAAAGAGCCTATCCTGATGAAAAAGGATAAACCCAGGGCAAAAAACGACACTACGCCACAGATAGCCCCGATCATAAATATAGTGGACACAACTGAATTACCGATGGTCGTGATTTATATCAAAGACAGTGCAATGAACAGCGAACGATTAAGCCAAAAACTGTCAGATATATATGGTAAGAAACTTCAAGAGATCATAGCAAAATATCAATTGAAAATGACTGGGCCACCTATGGCATGGTACAAAAATCAAAAAGCACCCTTTTTCTTTGAGGCAGGAATTCCCATTGAAAAAGCGCCCAAAAAGAAAATAAAAGGGGTTTATATTAAAAACACAGGAAAAAAAAGAGCCTTGATCGCTCATTATTTTGGACCTTATGCAGAAACAGCCCAAGCATATCAGGCAATGAAAGAATTTTTGAAAGAAAGCAACAAAAAACAAACTTCTGCCCCTTATGAAGTTTATGTGGATGACCCTTATGATTCAGAGAACAATCTGAAAGATCCTTACAAGGTTCAAACAGACATCATTTTTCCTTATCAGTAAGACGATCATTGAATTCAATAATGGATTGAGAAATCGCTTTGTATAATGATTGTAGACCTTGATCCTTTTTCAGCAAATCGATATGCTTTCCCATAGTTATATCATCTTTTCTGACAGCAGGTCCTGTTTGAAGCAGGGCCGGACTCGTATTTCTGACGCGAAAAGCTGTTTCTTCGATCAAGGGAATCAGATTTGAAAAATCCAGCGACTCGCGTTTGCAAAACGCTTCTGCAAGGGCGTAAAAATGGTTGGTGAAATTGCAGACCATTACCGCAGCAACGTGATATTTTAGCCTTTCTTCGTTTGACGCCTTGGTCACTTTATTTGAAATTTTAAGTAACGTAGATTTTATGATCTCTTCATTTTCAATATTATTTGAAGAATAAAAAAATGGAATTCCAGGAACCTCTTTAGATTCTTTGTTCAAACTTTGCAGAGGATAAATCACTCCATATTCATTTGAAACTTCCTTCAACACCTCCATGGGCACAGAGGCTGCGGTGTGAACAACCATCTTTTCAAAACCCGACAAAAATGACAAGCAGGAAAGTATAGCGGAATCCGATAGTGCAATAATATATAAGTCGGATTCTGGATGAAACCGCCCTGAAAAATCAACATAATTTGCATGCAACTCATCTGCCAGCTTTTTACCTGTTACAGGATTTCGACTCACAATCTGGTTGATCACAAAACCATGACGAAACAGAATCCGTCCTAAAACGGTTGCCACATTTCCAGAACCAATGATCGATATATTGTGAATAGGTCTTTGCATGTCTTCAAAATTACCGAGAAATGACACCAAACCTGAACTTTTGGAAAAAAAGCATCAGATTATGATGTTTTCTGACACTTTGTTGATAAATCCTTTTTTGGGCTTTAAAGAATATTTGAAAACTCCCGAATGTTTGGAAAATAGAAAATTCAGTATTGTGGATAAGATTAATTCAATTGCATAGAATGAGGCATTTATGTCCAAAATATGCCGGACAAATTTCTTCGCTATGGCTTTTTTTTCAATTTTCTATTAATATTGCAATCCCTTAAGTGATCAAAAAAGGGAAAATTATACGGATTCATTTCCGCATTAATCATCATTATGGCTAAGAACTTACTCATCGTAGAGTCTCCGGCTAAGGCCAAAACCATCGAAGGAATACTAGGAAAAGACTTCGAAGTCAAGAGCTGCTACGGACACATCCGCGACCTGGAAAAAAACGACATGGGAATCGACATCCAAAACGATTTCTTGCCTAAATACATCATTCCCGATGAAAAGGAAAGGGTTGTTAAAGAGCTAAGACAACTTGCCAAAAAAGCCGATGAGGTTTGGTTGGCATCGGATGAGGACCGCGAGGGAGAAAGCATAAGCTGGCACCTTGCGGAGGTACTAAACCTGGATCCAAAAACAACAAAACGAATTGTTTTCCACGAGATTACAAAACCTGCGATTCAAAAAGCGGTTCAAAACCCAAGAACCATCAATATGAATCTGGTTAACGCCCAGCAGGCCCGTAGGGTCGTTGACCGTATTGTCGGTTTTGAGTTGAGTCCGGTATTATGGAGAAAAATTGGACAACGCGGCGGATTGAGTGCCGGTAGGGTTCAAAGCGTCGCGGTGAAGCTGATAGTGGAGAAAGAACGAGAAATCAACCAGTTCAAGGCTGTTGGAAGCTATAAAGTGGAAGCCACACTTACATCTACCGACTTAAACAACAAGTCAGTAGCTTTTAAAGCAGAAGGAAGTCGTTTCTCTCAAGCCGAACAAGCTGAAACCTTTTTGGAGTCATGTAAAGGCGCCGAATATACAGTCAAAGATATTCAGGTCAGACCCGGAAAAAGAACGCCTGCTGCTCCGTTCACCACTTCCACCCTACAACAGGAAGCCAGCCGTAAGTTGGGATATGGCGTAAGTAAAACCATGCTACTGGCTCAAAAGCTGTATGAAAGTGGAAAAATCACCTACATGCGTACAGACTCTGTAAGCTTAAGTGATACCGCAATGGATGCGATCAAAAATGAGATCAGCAAGAGCTATGGAGACAAGTACGTTCAGGTAAGGAAATATAAAAATAAAAATGAAAGCGCACAGGAAGCGCATGAGGCCATCAGACCTACTTATATGGAGAACCACAGTGTTGGTGACCCTGATTTGAACAGATTGTACGAACTGATTTGGAAAAGGACTATAGCCTCCCAGATGAAAGATGCGGAATTTGAAAAAACAACTGCTAAAATCAACATCAGCACCAATCAGGAAGAATTGACCGCAACGGGAGAAGTTTTGAAGTTTGATGGATTTTTAAAGGTGTACCTCGAAAGTACTGACGATGAAGAAAGCGACAATGAAGGAGAAAGCAGACTTCCTGACCTTACGCTCGGACAGAAACTTCCTTTGGTCAAAATGACGGCTACGGAGAAATTCACCAAACATGCGGCAAGATATACGGAAGCCTCATTGGTGAAAAAACTTGAAGAACTCGGAATTGGTCGTCCGAGTACCTATGCTCCAACCATTTCCACCATCATCAAGAGGAATTATGTGGAGAAAAAAGACAAAGAGCCCATCAAAAGAGATTATACCATTTTTACCTTGAAAGATGACAAAATCGAAAAAGTGGTTGATCAGGAGAACACCGGTACCGAAAAATCCAAATTATTCCCAACCGATCTTGGATTGATTGTTACTGATTTTCTGAATCAGCATTTTGGGAAAGTGATGGACTACTCTTTCACTGCCAACATAGAAAAAGAATTCGACGAAATAGCCACGGGCAAAATGATATGGAACAAAATGGTATCCGGATTTTATCAGCCATTTCACAGTGGAGTTTCGCATACCATGGAAACGGCAGAACGCGCCGTCGGCGAGCGTATGCTAGGCGTAACCGAAGATGGCAAGCCCATTACTGCTCGCATGGGAAGATACGGACCTATGGTGCAGATCGGTTCATCTACCGATGAGGAAAAACCGAAATTCGCCAGATTGAAAGCCGGACAGAGCATCGAGACCATACAATTTGAAGATGCAGTTGAACTCTTCAAACTTCCTTTGTCATTGGGCCTGTACAAAGAACAAGAAGTAAGTGTGAATATCGGAAGATTCGGACCATACGTGAAATGGGGGGATCAATTCATTTCCATTCCCAAAGGTGAAGAACCAACTGATGTTGACCTGGGAAGAGCCATAGAGATCATCGAAGCGAAGCAGGTGGAAGATGCGCCAATCGGACATTACGACGAAAAACCTATTACCAAGGGCAAGGGTCGATTCGGACCTTTTATCAAGTGGAACGAACTGTTTATAAACATTCCAAGGGCTTATCATTTTGATACGATATCGGAGCAGGAATGCCATGAACTTATCGAGAAGAAAATCGAAAAGGAAGCCAACAGATACATTCGTCAATGGCCTGAAGAAAAAATATCCATCGAAAACGGAAGATGGGGACCTTTCATCCGCCACGGTAAAAAAATGTTGAAAGTGATTGGGAAAGGTGCGAATGGAAAATGGACTGCGGAAGAATTAGCCGTTATGGAACTGGATGAGATTAAAAAAATGATTGTAGAACAGGATCCAAAGGCTTTTGATAAAAAAACAACAGCAAAAAAAGCGGCTACAAAAAAATCAGCCGCAAAGAAAAAATAACGTAACAGACAATCTGATTCAAGAGAGGCTAAACCAGCCTCTCTTTTTTTTGCATAACAATTTGTCAACCTTTGTGGAAAATTATTGCTTTGCTGTGTGATTGAATGATGTGAAATTGAGGACGAATTCTACGTTTACCCTTGAATGAAAGTAACGAAATAAAGGCCTTGCTCAATTTGATTGATGATCCGGATGAAGAGGTGTATCAGTCCGTTTACCATAAACTTTCCAGCTTTGGTAAAGAAATCATACCCAACCTTGAGCAATTATGGGAGAAAGATCCAAGCGAACATACACAATCCCGAATTGAATCTTTGATTCACAAATTGCATTTTCAGGACCTCACCAAAGAGCTTGAACGTTGGAAAAATGAGGAGAGCCATTCGCTTTTAAGCGGTGCCATCATTGCTGCCAAATACCATTACCCCGACATCCAGACTCATACCATACTTCAGCAAATTGAGAAGTTAAGACGTAACATTTGGCTTGAGCTCAACATGCACCTTACTTCGATGGAACGGATTCATGTGTTCAACAGCATTTTCTACCATTACTGTCAACATATCGGCGTTCCTGTGGATTACAGTATGCCAGAACAATTTTTGATCAACAAAACCCTAGACTCAAAAACTGGCAATTCGGTCAGTAATGGAATACTTTATCTGATCTTATGTCAACTTTTGGATATTCCGGTTTTTGCCGTAAGAATTCCCAATCAGTTCATTCTGGCCTATATCGACCATCTAGACCACGAACATAAACCTGGGGTCGGTTCGCTTTCTGCAATCGGATTTTTCATAGACCCTCTTTCGGGTCAGCTTTACTCCCCCTTGGACGTGCAGCACTATCTTCACAAGAATGAGATAGTCCCAGATGACGATTTTTTAAAACCGCTCACAAATCCTGAACTTATCGGACACCTGTTGAATGAACTTGGAAAATGTTTTGAAAATGATCAGAACATGTATAAGATGGAAGAGCTACAGGAATTAGCAAAAAAAATGGAATCATGATGTATCACATCACCTCATTAGCACGTTGGACATCTGCACAATCGGAAGGTTGGATCGATGCAGATTCACTTCACTCCGAAGGATTCATTCACATGTGTTACGAACATCAATTGGAAGGAGTATTGCAAAGACATTTTGCAGGAAAAACAGACCTGATTAAATTGACGCTGGATGAGGAGTCATTAAAGGAATCTACAAAACTGGAATATTCAGCGGGATTGAAAGATAGTTTCCCGCATTGTTACGGAACAATTCCATTGACTTCCATCAAAAGCGTAGAACCTATCAAATCATCATCTTAACGACCATCTCTTTCATGAGAGAGGCGTCTTCTGTTCCGGAATCTCCCATGCCCAGACTTTTCAAATTGTAATGCTGAAGGAGCAATAACATTCTTTCCACCCCGGCATAACCGTAGTTTTTAAGCGCAATGGCTGCCTGCTTTGCCGCGACCGGATTGTGATAAAAAAGAGGTTTTAGGTTTTGCTCGGATAAATTAGGCAACCCGTATGCAGCATGTAATTTGGCAATGAATGAATACAGTGCCGGAAGAATCTTATGGATAGGATTTTCTTTTGGTGTTGCTTCGAAATACTGGACAATTTTCAGCGCGGTTGGCAAGTCCTTAATCATGATGGCCTGTTGCAATTCAAAAACATTAAACTCTCTGCTTATTCCGACATACTTTTCAACATCCGACTCATCAATCTGACTTTTATTATGGATATTGACACTCAACTTGTCTAATTCGTTCACTACCCTGCTCAATTCATTCCCGATATGGCTTGCCAGCATGCCAATCGCTTTTTGAGAAATCCCGATTCCCTTTGTCTGCACATAATCCTCGATCCATTTTGGCAAATGATAATCAGGTACTTTATTGGAAAGAAAAATCGTACCTGTTTTTTCAACCAGTTTAAACACCCTGGTTCGCTTGTCCATTGTCTTTCCTTTGAAACTGATGATCAACATGGTTGATGACAGCGGATGTTCCACATAAGCTTCTAACTTATCAATGCCACTCATCATCTGCGCTTCCTTGAGAATTACAATCTGCTTTTCGGCATTCATGGGATATCTTTTGCAGGCGTTGACAACTTGCGTCCACTCTGCATCTCTACCATAAAACACAGAAAGATTGAATTCCGCATCGGCGGGTGAAAGAATCTGGGTTTCGGCGTGCTTTACAAGTTCGTCAATGAAGAAATCCTCCTCACCATGAAAAAGATACAAAGTACCCCACTTGTCCTTTTTCCAGGCGTTTATGATTGATTCGACCGTCATGAGTGATGAAAATTG
>JAURKN010000106.1 GCA_030831725.1 Ferruginibacter sp. | reverse complement strand
TTGCCATTGTTGAAAAAGGAAACCATAATGAATGCTTCTATTTCTGAAAATTTGGAACAGTATGATTATGTGGTGGGAACGCTTACAAACATCAGTAAAGTCAAGCCGTATCAGAACACAGAGACTATTCTTGAAGTGATGATGAATTTGGCGCATCAATACAAAAACTTACTTTTTTTAATCATAGGAATTGATACTGAGACAACAGAAAAATCAGTTGGGAAAAAAGTGCCGGATAACTTGAAATGCCTGGGTGTTGTCCCAGATCCTGATGCATATTATCAAAAACTGGATTTTTTTCTGGAGCCATTTCCGGTGGGTTCAGGGTTGGGGATACTGGAAGCTTGTCAGTATGGAGCCATTCCTCTTTTTGGTAAACATCCTGTCAGGTTATGTAGCACCTTCGAAGTTTTTCATGAAGAGATTCAAAAAATGTTCGATCCCCAATTGGTGATATTGAAACAGGTGGAACAACTTCAATTTCATATCAGCAAACCGAAATCAGATTGGCATGAATACAAAGAAAAATTCAGGTCGCTTATACAAGAATATCATAACGGAGTTACATGGAAAAATTCATTCTTAAATGATGGGGGTTCCATTCTAGACTCCAAAACATTCGAGGGAAAACAGGATTGGCTCAAAGAAGAGGCATTGTTTTTTCAAACCTATATGGAAAAAAATGATAAGCAGTTGTTGAGTCATCTGTTGGGATTGAAAAAACTTGTAAACAGAAAAATATTGTTGAAATTGCTGTTTTCTTCAAAACTTCAATTTTCAATACAATCTGCTCTTTCAGAAAATAGGGGCAGATTCATTCACAGGTTGATTAAAGGGTAACATGAAAGTAGCATTTATCATTCTTGCATATAAAAACCCCCTCCAGCTTCGATGGCTCATCGAGTCGTTGGCTCATGAGGATCATTATTTTTTTATTCATATAGACAAGGGCCGAGACATCATACCCTTTGAGAAGGAGCTGAATCAGTTGCAAAAGGTAAATTGGTCATTTACTGAACGCCAAAATTCTTTTTGGGGAAGTTACTTCTGTGTAAAGGCATTGATAGAGGGAATGAAACAGGCCAAACAAACTGATGATTTCGACTATTTCATCCATATCAGCGGACAGGATTTTCCTGTCATAACTCCGGAGAGTATTCAAGCAAAACTAAAATCAACCGCACCATCATCCTACTTTTTTCATTTTCCATTCGATGAAAGCAAGTGGGATAACAAAGGAAAAGACAGACTTGAAACCATTCATTTTTTCAGAGGGAAAACGAGAGTAGCGATAACCTCCAAAAGCAGGAATCCTGTTTATCGCTTTTTATATCTGCTTTGGAATTATTTTATTGTCAAGTCTTTCGACAAAAAACAAAAATATTACGGTTGTGAATTTTATTTCATGCTGCATCGTGATGCTTTGAATCAATTGTTGAGAAATCAGTCCCGATTCAGGCTGCTTCATTATCGCCTGATGTTTACTGTGATTCCAGAAGAGGTTTATATAAGCACAATGATGATGGCCGGTAGTGGACATTCAAATTTGCAGTTCATCAATGAAACGGGAAGATATATCAAATGGGATTCTGTTGGATCATCTCCTAAAACATTGGATGAAACGGATTTTGTGGAAATAGCAAAAGGGGACTATTTTTTCGCACGAAAATTTGATTTCGAAAAAAATGAAATATTTTTAAACAAGATTAAGGATTTCATCAATCGGAATTCCCTCAAAAAAAGTCAGATATGAAAAAAAGGTTGGTTCAGTTGAAAAGATTATATCGAGCTTTTGGCTGGGAAGGCGTTACATTATTTCTCAAACTTCATTTTGGTGGTTCTGACCTGATTCAGATTCAATTGTCGGGCTTGCCCCAACCGATTTATCTCAGAAGAAAAGGATCTGACTATGTGGTTTTTGAAGATATATTTTTGAAACATGAATATCATTTCAAACATATGTCGAAACCTGAGGTTATTTTGGATGCAGGTGCCAACATTGGTCTGGCTGTTGTGTTTTTCAAAAGAAAATTTCCTGATGTCAATATCATTTGCATAGAGCCGGAATCTTCCAATTTTGAAATGCTCAAAATGAATACGGCTAAATACAAAGGAGTGACTTGCATACAAAAAGGATTGTGGCATAAAACCTGTTCATTGAAAATTTCAGATGATGGTCTTGGTGAATGGGGATTCACAGTTAAAGAGGCTTCCGATGGAGATACAGATACCGTTGAAGCTATTTCTATTCCTGATATCATGAAAGACTTTGGACTCGATAAAATTAATGTGGTAAAAATGGATATTGAAGGGTCTGAAGTTGAGGTAATGGGAAAAAATCATGAATCATGGATTCCTAAAACCGAGACCTTACTGGTTGAACTGCATGACCGTTTGAGGCCCGGATGTTCCAAATCTGTTTTCAGCACCTTGGTACAGTATGATTTCTCATTGGATCATGTTGGTGAAAATACCATCGTACATTTTCACAATCAATAGCTGCCATGCCTTTTTTTTCTATCATAATT
>JAURKN010000105.1 GCA_030831725.1 Ferruginibacter sp. | reverse complement strand
ATGGGACCAGTTGTTGATGCCGAAATTCACCTCAGTAATTCCGCAAAATTATTTGCCTCATTTTATGCGCTCTTCAGCGGAATCTCTTTCCTATCCACATTTGGCATTCTCATCGCACCGATATTGCACCGATTTTTTCATCGTCTTCATCTTGAGAGTGATGACCGTGCCTGAATCTCTTTTAATTCATTATGACCTCTGCAGAAACCAAATCGCTTGTAAAAAATATAGCCCTTGAGCTGGGGTTTGATTTGTGTGGATTTGCCAAAGCAGAAAGATTGGATGATGATGCGATCCGACTCGAAAAATGGCTGAATGAAAACAAAAACGGCAAAATGGATTATTTGGCCCATCATTTCGATTTACGGGTAGACCCACGACTATTGGTGCCTGGTGCGAAATCTGTGATCACACTTATTCAAAATTATTTTCCTTCTACATTCCAGGAGTCCAGCTCTCCCAAAATTTCCAAATATGCATATGGTAAAGATTATCATAATGTCATCCGAGAAAAATTAAGAACGCTTTTACATCGAATAAGAGAACAAATCGGCATGGTAGAAGGAAGAGGATTTGTAGACAGTGCTCCGGTATTGGAACGCAGCTGGGCA
The DNA here is from genome assembly GCA_030831725.1 of Ferruginibacter sp. GTDB lineage: Bacteria > Bacteroidota > Bacteroidia > Chitinophagales > Chitinophagaceae > Ferruginibacter. Next base: position 2,212 of record JAURKN010000105.1, on the reverse strand, counting down.
CTACGCTCCGGATTGGGCTGGATCGGCAAAAACGGAAATCTGATTCATCCTAAAAAAGGTTCTTTTTTCTTCATTGCCACGCTAATCACCGATCTGAATCTTGAGGAAAATGCTCCTTTTCTAACTGACCATTGTGGTACATGCACGAGATGCATAGACGCCTGTCCGACAGAAGCCATACTGCCAAATAAGGTCCTTGATGCGAGCAAATGCATATCCTATTTCACCATCGAGCTCCGAGATGCATTGATTCCGGAAAACATGAATGGAAAATTCAACGACTGGATGTTCGGATGTGATATTTGTCAGGACGTTTGCCCATGGAATCGGTTTTCAAAACCGAATCAAGAACCTGCTTTCAATCCCATTCCGGGACTACTTCAAATGAAGGAAAAAGATTGGCAGGAAATGACTGAAGAAAGTTTTAAAAATATCTTCAAGGATTCTCCCATAAAAAGAACCAAATTTGAAGGCATTAAAAGAAATCTGTCTTTTTTAAAAAACAATTCCCATCATGAACCCCCATCTGAAACGACTGGCCCAGATGCCTGACCAAAAAGACAGACTCATACTTGGGTTGATGAGTGGAACATCGGCAGATGGACTGGACATGGCACTCTGCCGTGTCGAAGAACAAGGTTTGAATACGAAATGTGAGTTAATTCAATTTGAAAGTCAACCCTATGAACCGGAATGGAGAGACAGACTCATACGCATCTGTTCCCGTCCGAAGATTGATTCGCTCGAACTTGTACAGACCCATAATCATCTGGCTTTATGGCATGCGAAGCAGATTATGTCGTTTTTGAAAAAAATCAAACTCGATCCGAAAGAGGTGGACCTAATCGCCAGCCATGGTCATACTTTTTTTCATGCGCCTAAGACCTTGCACCAATCAGATTCATTTGGGAACGCTACTTTCCAAATAGTAGATGGAGATCATATCGCACATAAAACGGGAATCATCACCATTCATGATTTCAGACAAAAACACATTGCTGCAGGTGGCGAAGGGGCACCATTGGCGCTGTATGGTGATTTTTTGCTTTTTGCCCATAAAACCAAAAACAGAATCTTGCTGAATATCGGTGGTATTTCCAATCTGAGTCATCTTCCACCAGGACAAATTTTCGTCAACTGTATTGCCAGTGACATTGGACCCGGCAACACTTTGATGGACCGATGGATACAACATACAAATCCACAATCGATTTTTGACAAAGATGGAGAAATGGCATCAAGGGGAATAATAAACATGTCATTGCTCAAGGAACTGAAAGAAAATCCCTTTTTCAAAATCCCCTTGCCTAAAACAACGGGACCTGAAACATTTCATGAAAGATTTCTTTTTGATGCAATAGGCAAATGCAGTGCTTCAGAAGCGATTTCACCTGAGGACGTCATGGCCACATTAAACCGTTTCACAGCAGAAAGTATTTCTGATGCTGTGGAAGCACTAACTGCGAATGATGGTGCCGCATTGATTGTCAGTGGAGGCGGCGTTCTCAACAACAGACTCATGGAAAATATCAGACTGCTTATAAAAGATAATATTACCATGCTGAAGTCCGACCAAATGGGCGTTCCTGCTGAAGCCAAAGAGGCGATGCTTTTTGCATTACTTGCCAATGAAATGGTTTGCGGATCGAAGGTTTTTGAAAACGGGAATCATAAAGTACCCGGCGTGAACTTGGGGAAAATTTCCTTGCCCGACTAGGGTGAGGAAAATGCCGGATGAAATTGTTGCAGGGTCGATCTCAAATAATCCCTGTCCAGATGTGTATAAATCTCGGTGGTTGTGATGCTTTCATGACCGAGCATTTCCTGAACTGCCCTCAGATCCGCCCCACCTTCAACAAGATGTGTGGCAAAAGAGTGCCTGAAAGTATGGGGAGATACTTGCTTCGAAATGCCTGCTTTTTTAACCAGATCCTTCAACATTAAAAATATCATTACGCGAGTAAGCTTAGCTCCTCTCCGATTTAAAAATAGAAAATCCTCCATCCCCTGTTTTATAGTGATCTGATTCCGAACCGTGTTTTTATAAATCTGAATGTGCTTGGTCGCATCCGAACCGATAGGAACAAGTCGCTGTTTATCGCCTTTTCCAATGACCTTGATAAAGCCCACATCGAGATAAAGACCGCTGATTTTGATGTTTACAATTTCACTGACACGTAATCCGCAGCTGTACATTGTTTCGAAAATGGCT
>JAURKN010000104.1 GCA_030831725.1 Ferruginibacter sp. | reverse complement strand
TCATCTACACCATACTTTTCATTTTCAGTTTCTATTTTTTCTGGACATCGGCAAATGATGCGATTGGTTGGACCCTGGAGCAAATCGGAGTTCGTGCTTGGCTAGACAATCTGCATGATAGCTGGTATAGTTTTCTATTCATTGTCGGACAGATTTTCATTCATATCCTCTTGCTTCTATCTTATTTCTCGCTGTTCAAATATCTTTACCTGATTGTGGCCTCTCCCGTTTTCGCTTATCTGAGTGAGAAAACCGCGAACATCCTTACAGGCGAAGAAAATGAAATCAGTCTGAATTCGATTTTTCAAGATGCGGTGAGAGGCATACGAATATCCGCGCGTAATTTGGCCTGGCAATCGGTGTATATTGTCACCCTATTCATCATTTCATTGATACCCTTAATCGGCTGGATCACCCCATTATTCATGACTTTCATAGATTGTTACTTCATGGGTTTCTCCATGTTGGATTATAGCAGTGAAAGAAACAAAATAAGTGTTGGTGCCAGCATAGAACTCATTGGACACCACAAAGGACTTGCGATAGGAAACGGAATGGTTTTCTATCTGTTTCACAGTCTTCCCATACTTGGATGGATACTTGCTCCAAGTTATGCGGTTATTGCTGCTACACTTAGTTTTCATCACGCAAAAGAAAATGCTGTCATAACACACTGATTTGAGCACATTATATTTGATACCATCCCTGATTTCAGAAGAAGCGGTTGAAACAATTCCTTCCTACATCCTCGATGCAGTTCGCACATGCAAGGTCATATTCGCAGAGAACGAACGAACAAGCAGACGATTTTTAAAAAAACTGGACAGAAGTATTGTGATTGATGATTTTGAGTGGCATACGATTCACAATGCAGAACAAGAGACAACACAAGCATTACAACAAGCGATAAGAGCCGACAAAAACATTGCCATCATCAGTGAAGCAGGTTGTCCGGGAATAGCGGATCCTGGTCAATTCCTCATTGCTGAAGCACAGAAGATGAACTGTAAAATCAAACCATTGGTTGGTCCGAGTTCGATTCTGCTTGCCTTGATGGCCAGTGGGATGAACGGACAACATTTCGAATTTGTCGGCTATCTGCCTGTGGACGCACAAGAAAGAAATAAAAAAATAAAGGAGCTGGAACTCTCTTCCGAAAAAGATCATAGTACCAAGATTTTCATAGAAACCCCTTACCGAAATCAGGTTTTACTGGAAAGTTTGCTGAAACAATGTCAATCCAAAACGAGAATCTGTATTGGAGCGGACATTACAGGTCCTATGGAATCGATTGTGACTAAAACGGTCGCAGAATGGAAAAGATCACCCCCTACTTTGCCTAAGATTCCTGTAATTTTCTTGATTCAGTCATGATATCGGATGAACCAAATGATTTGGGAATTGTTGAATAAAATAGAAAATTACTTCATCTTTAGATTAACATAGATCAGAAACCATGAACATAGCGATAGTTTGTTATCCCACATTCGGCGGTAGCGGTGTTTTAGCCACCGAACTCGGGAAAGTGCTTGCCGACAAGGGTCACAATATTCATTTCATAACATACCAACAACCGGTTCGTCTGGCAGGTTTCCATGCGAATATCTACTATCATGAAGTTCGGGTTCCAACCTATCCCCTTTTCGATTTTCCACCATATGAAACCGCATTGGCGAGCGCCATGGTAGATGTGGTTATCAACAACGATATTGAATTGCTACATGTGCATTATGCCATACCCCATGCATCTGCAGCATACATGGCCAAGCAGATTCTCGCTAAGCAAGGAAAAAAAATCCCTGTCATCACCACGTTGCACGGGACAGATATCACCTTGGTTGGAAAAGACAAAACATACAGACCTGTTGTACAGTTTTCAATGGAAGAGAGTGAAGTTCTTACTGCGGTATCGCATAATTTAAAAGCAGAAACCTACAGCAATTTTGAAATCAAAAAACCGATAGAGGTCATTCACAATTTTGTGGATGTAGACCGATTCCATAAAAAGCCGATTGATGCTTTCAAGAAAATGGTGGCACCAAATGGCGAAAAAATAATCATGCACGCATCCAATTTCCGAAAAGTGAAACGAATTCAGGATGTTGTGAAGGTCTTCATGAAAGTGAAAGAAAAAATTCCTGCGGTGTTGTTATTGATTGGCGATGGACCTGAACGTCCGGACATTGAATCATTTGCTCGCCAAAATGAGTGTCAGCATGAAATTCGTTTTTTAGGAAAGCAGGATCAAATAGAAGATATCCTTCCTATCGCCGACCTGTTTCTTTTACCGAGTGAATATGAAAGTTTCGGATTGGCGGCATTGGAAGCAATGGCTGCCGAGGTGCCTGTCATATCAAGCGATGCGGGTGGTTTACCCGAAATAAATATCAATGGTTTTTCAGGTTTTCTATGTCCCGTTGGTGCGGTAGAAGAAATGAGCGCACGTGCGATTGAAATATTGCAAAACAAGGAAACACATGAAATTTTCAGAAAAAATGCATTGAGTCAGGCACTGAAATTCGGAATTGGAAACATCATCCCTCAATATGAGTCATTGTATACTCGTGTCATAGAAGAAAACACATCAACGGCGTCTTAACCATTTTTCGGGGTCATAATTGCTCGTTTCATTCGAGATGTAGAAATCGATCGCTCCCACCCCGTCAAAATTTACTGCTACCCTGCCAAGGGTTTGTCCGGTCTTGATTTGCTGTCCTTTTTGAACTGTCACTCCAGTCAAGTTGCTGTAGGTGGTAAAGTATCTACCATGCTGAACAATAACCACTGTCATGTCTTCAACAGGTTGGACAGCTGTGACTGTTCCATCGAAAACTGCCTTTACACTTGTTCCAACTTCCGAAGAAATGGTTACGGAAGTCACATTCATAACCGTACCACTTGGAAGGGTGTTGGCACCATAATGCATCAATACGACGCCTCTGTCCAACGGCCATGGAAGGCTACCTCTGTTTTTTTCAAAGCTGGTATTCAGGGCGATGTTGTTGTCGTTCAACAACACACTCTCACGCTTTACGGGTTCAGGTGCAGGTTTAGTAGTTGTGGTTTTTGGCGGAGTTATTTTGGCAGGATCTGTGTTGGTCTTGGCATTGTTTGCTTTTGCCCTGGCTTCCGCATCGGCCAATTTTTTTAGTCGTTCTTTTTCTTCCGCTTC
>JAURKN010000103.1 GCA_030831725.1 Ferruginibacter sp. | reverse complement strand
TCTCTCTTTTTGTAATCCCCAAATAAATGCCGCTCATGTAATTGCAGTGGAATTATCCGTTTTTATTATCCACTTTGATTAACTTGCTATGATAAAATTGACCTTTGAGAATGAGGTCTCGTACATTAACTTTTTAATAATATAAGATGAGTTTAGGTTGGATTATTTTTTTATTGTGCACCATACTTTGGCATTTCGGTCTATCTGTCATGTTTAAAAAAGCAGGTATTACAAGCTGGAAAGCATGGATTCCATTTTATAACACCTGGTGCATGTCTGAAAAAATGGAACTGAAAAAGTATTGGTTTTTTCTACAGTTCATACCCGTCGCAGGACAATTTATAACGATTTGGTTTACGATAAAATTTGTGGAGCATTTTGGAAGATTCGGGTTTTTACACCATGCAGCCACAGTGCTTTTTCCTTTCATTTACTTTCCTTATTTGGGACTTTCTCCAAATGAAAAATATGCCGGAATAGCGGTCGTTAAAAACTACAAAAAAGGTTCAGCAAGAGAATGGGTTGATGCCGCTTTTTTTGCAATTGTTGCAGCAAGCATTATAAGAACATTCATTTTTGAAGCTTATACTATTCCTACACCATCCATGGAAAAGACCTTGCTTGTCAATGATTTTCTATTTGTCAGCAAGTTTAGTTACGGTCCAAGAATCCCCAATACTCCATTGGCAATGCCATTTGTTCATCATACCATGCCTGTAACCGGATCAAAATCTTATGTGGAATGGATCAGTTTGCCATATAAAAGATGGTTTCCAGAACCTGTGAAAAGGAATGATGTTGTCGTATTCAATTTCCCTGTCAATGATACTCTGATAAATGATGAGATGAATTTCGGTAGTCGTGTCACATATTACGATGCCGTTCGACAATTGGGAAGAGACAAAGTATGGCAGGATTATGGAGACATCATCATTACCAGACCTGTTGATAAAAGAGAAAATTTCATTAAAAGATGTGTCGCCATTGCTGGAGATGAGCTCTCAATCATCAATGGAAGAGTTTACATAGATGGAAAACCACAGCCTCTCTTTTCTGAGTCTGAAAAATACTATAAACTGGAAACGCCTGAGAATGCATTTCTGGATGAGGAACAACTCGCTGAAATGGGGATTCATATTCATGCCGGAGAAGATATCGGAGACATAAGGGATGTAGGCGTTCCGGGTGTATTGATGGTGAATGTGACCAATGCAGAAAAAGCAAGATTAAAACTTCCAAAAGGGTACAGACTATCAGAATTCTATATGGAACCTGATCCGCAAATTTTTCCATACTACAGCATTGACTCATGTTTCAAATACACAGGAAAAAAGTGGTCTGCAGATCAGTTTGGACCACTCGTTATTCCTCAAAAAGGCATGACAATCTCACTCACTTCGGATAACCTTATCAGATATGCCAGATGCATCAGGGTATATGAGAACAATATTCTTGAGATGAAGGATGGTCAAATACTCATTAACGGAAAGCCAGAAACAACTTACACGTTCAAATTGAATTATTATTGGATGATGGGGGACAATAGACACAATTCTCTTGATAGTAGGTATTGGGGATTTGTACCTGAAGATCATGTTGTAGGAGAAGCGTCTATGATTTGGTTCAGTTGGGATAAAGGTCCAAGATGGAAGCGTTTTTTCAATATTATTCGTTAAATTGATGTTTGATCAAATCATCAATCATGAAAAAACAAGAAATTATCCTTTCCTATACCATCCATGAAACAACCGATTCATTATCGTCTTTAGATGCGGAGTTGATCAATGATGCTCGAAAGGCAACTGAAGTAGCCTATGCTCCTTACAGCCATTTTCATGTTGGTGCTACAGCTCTGCTGAAAAATGGCAAGAAATTATCAGGCACCAATCAAGAGAATGCTTCTTTTCCGGTTGGGATTTGTGCGGAGCGTGTTTTATTGTCCATGATTGGTCAACTTTTTCCTGGAGAAGCAATAGAAACGATGGCCATATCATATCACGACTTCAACAATACAATCAGCAACAAGCCCATTTCTCCTTGCGGAATGTGTCGTCAGGCCATTCACGAATATGAAAACAGAACCCAGCACCCGATCAGACTTTTACTGACTGGAATGGAAGGAGAGATATTTGAGATTGCAGATGCGGAATCCCTTTTGCCATTATCATTCAAAGGAGAGACATTGAAGAAAGAAAAAGATCAATAATCCATTCGTATCGTTTCCTTTGTTCTGTTTTTATCGAATCCTTTTGCTTTTTTGAAATGTTCAATCGCGGATTCGTTGCAGTTTTCATGAGATGAACTTTCAACTTTGATTTTTATTGGTTGACCTTGCTTGTCAGTTTTATAACTGATGACGATTGTCCCATGGAGAGGATTATTCTTATCGTCAAAACATTGAAATGGATTATTCTTCAGAAAATTTTGAGCGATATCAGATTCATTTTTGATAACAGTAACAGACATAGGGGAAGTAGACTTTGTCATTTTTCTTTTACTGGTTGCAACAACAACATTCTCAACATTATCTGCAGTTGCGCTTTCCGCAATCCTGCTCTCGGGTATGGTCAATACATTAGCTTTTACAGCATCTGCTGATTCTTTTTTCTCAGCAGGTAATCGGCTTAGATCTTCCGTTTCAGCTACTTTTTGCGTTAATTTCTCATCATCTTTTTGATGGATTTGAGGTGTGTTTTGCATTGCTACACCAGACTCGTTCACATTGTCAGTCGCATCATCAGTTACATTGATGTTCTTGATTACTTCGGGTTTGACCAATTCTACATTGATTTTTTCTTTTGCAACTTGATCGGTGCTGTTATTTTTAGGAACTGAAGCATTTGACTCGGTATTTGATTGACTGTTATCAGAAAAAAGAACAGTGGAATCCGTATTTGTTTTTTTTGCTTGAAACCCAGAATCATCGTCATTCGGAACAGTCCGAATCAAGACAAAATAGGCCGAGAATGCCAGAATGAAAAGGGTAGCTGCTACAGCCATGTGAGGATAATAAGGACGAACATTGAACCAAATTCCTGTTTTTCTTTCCTTGTTTCGCTGATCAATTTTTCTCCTGAGTTTTTCAATGTTCATTAAGGCATTCGGATCATTGGCGTACCCTTCCAGTGCGTCACCCAGAAAAAAATCATCCAATGCCTCTTTTTCAAGATCATGCTTTTCGGAATCACTCATTTTTCCACTGTGATAATCCAAAAGAGATTTGGCTGAAGGATTCTTATGTTGGTTATTTTCTTGCATCAGATGCTTTTGAATTGATTATCCATGCATATTTTCAGATTTCTTCTGCCGTTCTGAATATGACTTTTTACTTTTCCCGGTTCCATATTTGTCATTTTAGCGATCTCCTGATAACACTTGGATTCCAAATAAAACAGTTCAATCGCTGATTTTTGATTCGCGTTTAATGTTTTCAAGCAATCTTCCATGATGGTCAGTTGAATTTCTTTTGCGTTAACGAGGTCTAGATGAGCATTTTCGCCAATTTGCATAAAACCATCTTCAAAATCTACCATTTTCGTGCTTGATTTTCTCAATTTCATCAAACAATGATTCTTGGAAAGTTGGTAAATCCATGCTTTAAAGTGTTCTATTTCATATTTTCTGACTTTTACAATGAGTTCTTCGTATATGTTGATTACAGCATCCTGCGCATCTTCTTGGTTCTTCAGATACTTTAGGCATACACCATAAACCAATTCCATATAATTCTGAAAAAGCAGAGCTAAAACATCCAGATCCCCCGTTTTTTTATACGATTGAATCAATTCCGAATCCGGACTGGACGAAGTGGTTGTTTTGAGAAAATTCACGAGGCAATTTACACAAAGAGAATCATTAATCTAATGCCTTTAGCTTATGATTTGGTTTGTTGAATCAGGCGTTCTTCCGGAACGATGATACTGTCTGCAGCTGTTTTATGAGGGTAGACAAAAGATACTTCGTATTTGTCTATATGTTCCTCATATTTACAAACTACGGCACATCCTGCAGGCTTAAACTCAGTATCCAGTAAAATGACTTCTTGTCCGATTTGAAATTTCATGTGAGTACTGCTTCAATGGGGTTAATGAATCTGATTGTAATTTAAGAACTCATTTATTAAAAAAAAATTGATATTGGGGATTAATGCCTGAAACTTATTCACATCATCATTTAGTTTGACAACTTGTGGATAATTAATAATCAAATCATTTTTTTTCTCGTAACACAGTTTTTGTTTGAATAAAGAAAAATCTAGTCCGTGATTCCGAATTGTGGTGCTATTCTTTATTTTTTGATATATATTCACAAATAATTTTATCTCTTTTTTGTGAAATTATGAAGGGAAATATGGTTAATAAATGCCCTTATAACTTTCTGAATCTTTAACCAATTTA
>JAURKN010000102.1 GCA_030831725.1 Ferruginibacter sp. | reverse complement strand
ATCATCACCGCCAGCCATAATCCCAAAGAGTGGAATGCACTAAAATTATTGAATGCACAAGGAGAATTCATCAGCGGAGAGGATGGTAAGAAAATGCTAGAAATTGCGGAGAAAGAGGCATTTGTTTTTCAACAGGTGGAATCTATGGGAGAGACAAAGCCCAACACCGAAATGCTCGACATGCATATTGATGCCATTCTCAATTATCCACTTGTGGATGCCGCTGCCATTCGAGAAGCATCATTGAGTGTTGTGGTTGACGCGATAAACAGCAGCGGCGCTATGGCTGTGCCTGCCTTACTGAAGAAATTGGGTGTTGTCGAAACACATGTGATTCATGGTGAGATGAACGGTCATTTCGCTCATAACCCTGAACCCTTACCGGAACATTTGATCGATCTCAGTCGTGAAGTGGTGTCTAAAAAAGCGAATGTCGGAATTGCCGTGGATCCTGATGTGGACAGATTATGTTTTGTTTGTGAAGATGGCACGATGTTTGGTGAGGAATATACTTTGGTCGCCGTGGCGGATTATGTGCTTAAAAACAGGAAAGGAAATACAGTCAGCAATATGTCATCGACACGTGCGCTCCGAGACGTAACGGAGAAGCATGGGGGCACATATCATCCCAGTGCAGTAGGAGAGGTGAACGTGGTGAGAAAAATGAAAGAGGTTGATGCGGTTATCGGAGGAGAAGGCAATGGAGGCATCATCATCCCAGACTTGCATTACGGAAGGGATGCTTTGATAGGCATAGCTTTGTTTCTGACCTATTTGGCAAAAAGTAAAAAAAGTGTGAAGCAGTTGAGGAATACATATCCAGATTACTTCATGAGTAAGAATAAGATCACACTGGAAAATAACATCAATGTGGATGATGTTTTCCGGAAGATCCAGACAAAGTATAAATCCCACCCTGTGAATACGGAAGATGGCTTGAAGATAGAATTTGAGAATGATTGGGTCCATTTGCGCACGAGCAATACTGAGCCAATCATCCGGATTTATGCCGAGAGCAATTTTGCAACAACCGCCGACAACATTGCGATGCGCCTGATCAGAGATATTCAGGAATCCATTGCCTAAGCGTAAAACCAATATTCTGTATGAATCGCATTTATTTCGACAATGCGGCAACCACCTCGATTGATCCTGAAGTGGTATCTGCCATGATGCCTTTTTTGACGGAGAAATTCGGAAACCCATCATCCATCTATTCTTACGGCAGAGAAAACAGGTTGGCCGTAGAGGCCTCCAGAAAGAGCATCGCTTCCATTTTGAACGCACACCCTTCGGAGATATTTTTCACCAGCGGCGGAACGGAAAGTAACAACACAGCAATATGTGGCGCAGTCAGAGATCTGGGTTGTACAAGAATCATCAGCTCCCGCATAGAACATCATGCGGTAAGTCATACAGTCGAACATTATCACAAACAGGGTTTGGCAAAAGCAGAATATGTGCCGGTTCTTCCTAATGGTCACCTAGACATAGATGCCTTGGAAAAAATGCTTGAAAGCTCATCAGAAAAAACCTTGGTTTCCTTGATGCATGCCAACAATGAGATTGGTGTGATGTTGGACATTAAAAGGGTCGGCGAGCTATGTAAAAAGCACAACGCTTATTTCCATAGTGATACGGTTCAAACGGTCGGACATTTTCCCATCGATCTAAAGGAGACGCATGTTCATTTCATTACGGCTGCTGCTCATAAATTTCATGGTCCCAAAGGCATTGGCATGTTGTACATCAACAGGGATGTGCAGATACAACCATTTTTATTCGGGGGAGGACAGGAGAGAAACATGAGGGCAGGTACGGAGAATATTTATGGAATTGTAGGACTTGCAAAGGCGTTGGAGTTGGCTACGGAGCGGTATGAAAATGACCGACGCAGCATCATCGCTTTGAAAGAGTATATGAGAGAATCGTTATCCGCCCATATGCCGGGGGTGACTTTCAACGGAGACTCTGGTGAGCAAGGATTATACACCGTATTGAGTGTGAATTTTCCCTCTTCAGAAAAAACAGAAATGATGCTTTTCAATCTGGACATCAATCACATATGCGCAAGCAGTGGCAGCGCTTGTTCCTCCGGTGCTGATGCGGGTAGTCATGTTTTGCAGGAGATTCCCTCAGCCAAAGGGATGCAAACCATTCGCTTCAGTTTTAGCAGGCATAATACGAAAGAAGAAGTGGACCAATTGATTGAAGTGCTGAAGCAAATCCTCTGATTTCTTATAGTTTATATCCCCATTTTTCAGTGAGTGATTTTGGCAAAGCAGGCAGCCTTTTTCTGTCAATCAGAAAGCTGCTCAACTGAGTTAATTCTTTGAAGATATAATGTTTCTCCATGGCACCTTGCAGATACCCGGCTCCTGTACTTCCGCCCGTTCCTACACGGCTGCCAATCATACGTCTTACCATGTTGATATGACGGAATCTCCAGCTTCCCATTTGATTGTCAATCTCCATCAACACTTCCATCAAACGGAAAGGCAACTCCATGAGGGGGTAACCACGGTATAACATGATGAACAAAGCAGATCGGCATGCTTTGGGACTGAGGCTTCTTTGTAAGTCGCTGTCGTTTTCGCCGTAAAATATTTTTCGGAAAGCTTTTGCATTTTCCGTTTCACCTTTCGAAAGACCATTATAATATATTTCTTCATAGGCTGACCAGAAGCTGTGTTGGTCTATGGGTTCCAAAACAGGCCATGCTTCATTGTCGGACATTGCAGGCATTCTTTCCAGCCATCCATTCAGCAATTGAAGAACAGACTGCTCCGATTCAACAGATTTGATCATTTCTATTTCCCTGTTTGCCAGTTGGGAGATATAATATTCTTGTCCATGTCTTTTTTCAAAACGCAAACCCAGTTTTGCTTCGATGATTTTGAATTGCCAGCTTTGGAATCCAGATGCAGGACTCAGTAGATCTCTGAAATCAAGAAAATCCATGGCAGTCATGGTTTCGAGGATATCGACCTGATGTACAAGTACCTGAAAAATGGTAACCACTCTTTTTAATCGGTGTACGATGGTTTGAAGATCGCCTGCATTGTCGTTCACTTCTGGCTTTGACATTATGTTTTTCACCGAATCCACTTCGGTCATGATCTGTTTGAACCAGAGTTCATAAGCCTGATGTATGATGATGAACAGCATCTCATCATGTGCATGTGTATTTCCGGGTTTATCGCTTTCCGGTTGTTGCGCATCGAGTATTTTTTCCAAGGCAAGATAAGTGCCGTAATTGACCGGTTTGTGTTCCATATGCTGATTTTTGCGAAAATAATGGAATTATTGAAAGGAAATGGATTTACTGTGAACTAAGCCATCGGCGAATAAAACCTTGAATCAAAACCTTATCAAGTATGTCGCCAGAGATGATCTGTTGGTGCTTATTTGATTAGGATGCTCGTTCCTTTTTGAGAAATTCGTTTTCCGGTATCTCCATCCGTATAATCAAGTGTCCAAACATAAGTGCCAATATCGCAAGCTTTTCCCTGGAATTTCCCATCCCATTTGGAAAAACGATTTTCGGTGTAGAACAGACGCTGTCCGAAACGGTTGTAGACGGCGAATCGGAGCTTCTGCGCTTTGTATGCATTCACAGGGTAAAGGTAGTCGTTGAGTCCGTCTCCATTTGGTGTGAAAGCGGATGGAACAGCGATATAGCAATTCCAAACCACATTTGAGTTGTAATAAGCGGTATCCTTGCAACCCAGATTGTTGGTCACAATCAATCTCGTTTCCGTTTGATAATTACTGTTGCCGGCCAGGTAACCCTGAGGGGAAGGGTTTTGCAGCGTTGATGTGTTGCCGTTACCAAAGCTCCATTGCCAGGAAATGATTTGTCCAATGCTGGTGTCCTGAAACTTTGCCAGGTCATTCGGACAAATGTATTCTGGAGCGATAAATCCTGCTTTCAAGAAATTATTCAGTGGTATGATGGCTTTACTGGTGTCGGAACAAACGCCATTGGAAACAATCAGCGTTGCTTCGGTAGGTTGAAAGACCGTGTAGTTGACTACTGGGTTTTGAATGCTGCTTGAAGGCAAATTTCCAAATCCCCAAGACCAGCTTGTGACTCCATTTGCGCCATTATGATTGTATTGCACACGATCCACCTCACACCCATATGTGATATTGAAAGTAAAGTCGGCGTTTACGGTATCTTTCACTTCAAATTCAATGAATTGTCGCTCCGGTGTTTCTTGGCCACATTCATCAATGAGTGTATTTCCGTCATTCCCACTGATCAGTATAATGCGAAAACGACCCGCCCTTTGTAAAGGGGCATTCAAATTGAGTGTGATTTTTTTTGCATTTCCATTCGCATCGCATTGACCGGATGCGGAAATGATATTGGCAGGATAATTGCCTGTCAGCACAAAGTCGCTTCCGTCGCTGGCTATGGAATTGCATCGCATTCCTTTTCTGAAAACAAGTACAATGCTGTTTGGGGCGCAGCCGGGCTTGATCAGACTGTCCATCGGAGTAGGGGCGATGGGATCGATTCGCAATGGAATCTGTTCATTGACGGGAATCAGTCGGTCACAATTGTCGAGCAAAGTGTTTCCGTCTGTACCATTGTTGATGGTGAGTGTGTAGTTGCCAGGAACAAGGGGATTGTTTAAACGAAGTTCCAGAGAGTCTGTATCGAAACCCTGATTACATCCAATTCCTATGGCCCCTATGATATTGGCAAGTGGAGGATTGATACTGAATTCACTGCCGGTGGGTGTCAGTGAACTGCATTTCATTTTTTTATTGAGTTTTACGCGGATGATGGTAGCGTCGCATGATGCTTCCGCACTCAGCAAATGAGGATCTGTTGGGTCAGTGATACTTCCTGTGCCGCCCCCGAAAGATAAAGAGTATCCGCTTTGTGTGTTGGTGAAATGGCTCACCAATAACAGGTATTGTCTTCCTTGTGTTATGAATGGCATGGAGCTGAACAAAGGCACGCCAGGGCCTTCGCATCTGATGAGTGAGTTACCTGCGGGTGACGCACCTGTTACACCTGATTCTCCACTCCAGTTGCAGGCGACAAACATGGATACATCATTATATACATCTCTTACATTTCGGTTGGTAACATCAAAGAGTTGCCAGTCGTAATCATCACCTATATTGTTTGGTGTAATGATGAAACCGAGAGTTCCTGAGCTGAAACAGGTGAATTTATACCAGTATGGATTTTTATCTGTGAACACATTGCCATTGCATCGGCTTGGTATGGTCCGGTCTCCGCAAATATTTACAGAACTCTGTGTGAATGTTGCCGTACCACAAACCGGAAAAGCGGTTTCCGGATTTTGACCTAGGGCTATACAATTCTGGGCTTTGGTTTCCGAAGAAATGCTGCAAAGAAAGATCCATAGGATCAGAATGCAATGATAATATCTGAATGTTGATGTTTTCAAAATGGCAATGATTTTTCCTTTGCTTGCTTTTTCAATGACATGCTGGCATCAATTCAGTTTGCTTTTTATTTCCTGAAGTTTGAGTAAAGCTTCAACAGGAGTAAGACGATTGATATCAACATCATTCAACAAGTCTCGTATGGATTCGAAAGTCATTGAATGCGCATCAAAGATACTCAGTTGAAGCTTAGGAGTCAATGATGACGACAGGTTGTTTTTGGTGGTGTTACTTTGATCTCTGCTTTCTTCCAGAATCTTGAGCAGTTGATTGGCACGATCGATCAACGAAGGAGGCATGCCTGCCATCCGAGCCACGTGAATACCGAAGCTGTGTGTGCTTCCCCCTTGTGCTAGTTTTCTTAAAAAAATCACTTTGTTGCCCACCTCTTTATTTGTGATATGAAAATTCCTGATGCCTTGGAATTGTTTTTCGAGTTCATTCAATTCATGGTAGTGGGTTGCGAATAGCGTTTTGGGTTTATATGGATGCTCATGAAGATATTCTGCTATGCTCCAAGCTATAGAAATACCATCATAGGTGGATGTACCTCTGCCAATTTCATCCAGTAAAATCAGACTTCTTTCCGAAAGGTTATTGATGATACTCGCTGTTTCATTCATCTCGACCATGAAAGTGCTTTCTCCTCCACTGAGATTGTCCGATGCACCTACGCGGGTGAAGATCTTGTCTGTGAGGGGAATGCTAGCTGAAGAAGCTGGTACAAAACAACCCATATGCGCCATAAGAGTGATCAAGGCGGTTTGACGAAGAATCGCACTTTTACCGCTCATGTTAGGACCAGTCAGAATGATGATCTGTTGATTTTCCGGGTTGAGTTCGATATCATTGGTGATATAGGTTTCACCTGCCGGAAGATGCTGTTCAATCACAGGATGTCTGCTGTCTTTGATGAACAAACGATTGCCTTCTTGTATTTCTGGTTTGGTGTATCTATGCTGAATGGCAAGATGGGCAAACCCCGTCAGGCAATCGAGTGTGGCGAGTATGCTTGCATTCACTTGAAGAGGAGAAATATAATCCAAAAGTTCGTTTAGCAAATTTGTGAAAAGCTGTTGCTCGATCATGATAATCTTATCTTCCGCTCCAAGAATCTTTTCCTCATACGTTTTTAGCTCAGGTGTGATATATCTTTCCGCATTCGCCAGTGTCTGTTTGCGTATCCAAGTTTGGGGTACTTTGGATTTATGGATGTT
>JAURKN010000101.1 GCA_030831725.1 Ferruginibacter sp. | reverse complement strand
ATAGCCATCAGTGCCGCATTTTGCTGGGCTTTGGCGGCAATGGCGCTCATCAGGGAAAATACAAGACTGATGCCCATTCCTCCCAAACAGACGATACCAATGAAAATGAGCCCGTCTGATACAGGGAACCCAAGAAAAACCCCAAATAGGAATAGACTGATCATGCTCATCAAAAGCATGAACAGGGTATTGAAAATGAGTTTCGCAGCGATGAAGCTGGTTGGAGATGTAATTGAGTAATAGTAGAGTTGACGTCCCTTGCTTTCTTGGAGGAAACTTTTTGCGACAGCATTGATTCCGATGAAGAGTTGGGTGATCCAGAACAAGGTATTCCAAACGGAAGACTCCGGAACATCCGACAAAGCAAGGTAAAGCACAAAAATCGTAGAGGCTATGTACAATAAAACGCCATAGAAACTGTGTTTCTGACGAAACTCCAGCAAGATGTCTTTGTAAAACAGGGCCCAAACAGATTTAGACATGCCCGAAATTAACCAATATCTGATGATGTAAATTGAATCACCCTCAACTTTTGGTTTTTTTATTTGTTTTCACCACGACACTTATTTTTCAAATCATCCAGATTGGCATTGGATATTGATTCACCTGTCTTATTTTTGCTCACGAAAATTCAACACGTTAAAACTATGCCCTTCACCCTATTACAGGCAGCTTCAAATACAGCATCAAACTACCTCCCTATTTTCATTCAGATCATTTTCGCTTTAGGGTTGGTTTTTACCATCATTTGGGGTTCCAACCTGCTTGGTCCAAAGCGCGTCACATCAGACAAGCTTCAAAATTTTGAAAGTGGAATTGAAATCAAAGGGAACGCACGTCAGCCCATGGCGATCAAATATTTTTTGATAGCGATCCTGTTTGTGTTGTTTGATGTGGAAGTCATTTTCTTTTACCCATATGCTGTCAATTTTAGGGCATTGGGTTGGGAAGGCTTTTTTGCGGTAGTGCTTTTTGTAGCATCCTTTCTTGCCGGTTTCATTTACATATTCAAGAAAGGGGCTTTGAAATGGGAGGAATAAAAATGTTCAAGGCTCGTTCTCATCAAAAACGGAAATGCCTTTAACCTAAAACAAAACAATATGTCTCGTCCGGTACAGTTCAACAACACAGTTAAATTTCAGGGTATTCCTGAAGGTTATATGGGAGAGGGTTTCATGGCCACCAACTTTGAAAAAGTGGTGAGTCTTGCCCGTAAAAATTCAATCTGGCCTTTGCCTTTTGCAACCAGCTGTTGCGGAATCGAATTCATGGCAACCATGGCTAGTCATTATGACCTTGCCCGATTCGGATCGGAGCGTGTGGGCTTTTCTCCACGTCAGTGTGATTTGCTGATGGTGATGGGTACAATCGCTAAAAAGATGGGACCGGTACTCAAGCAGGTTTACCTTCAAATGGCTGAGCCGAGATGGGTGATAGCCGTTGGCGCCTGCGCGAGCAGCGGAGGTATTTTCGATTCTTATTCTGTAATGCAAGGTATCGATCAGGTGATACCTGTTGACGTGTACGTTCCGGGTTGTCCGCCCAGACCTGAAGCGATTTTGGATGGCTTCATGAAAATCCAGGATTTGGTGAATGCCGAGGGACTCCGTCGCAGACATAGTGATCAATATAAAGAGTTGTTGGGAAGTTACGGTATACAATAAACGTTTGATTGGTTTAATGGATTTACGGGGTTGCGAAATCACCCCTTTGATTCCACAAAACTTTTGAAACATCGAAACATAAAAACATGTTGACAAACGAAATCATACAACAGAAGCTGACGGAGAAATTCGGAGATGCGTTAACCCAATGGGAGCAACCTTATGGGATGTTGACGTTTACAGCGCCCAAGGAAATGAATCTTAAAGTGCTTCAGTTTCTTATTGACGACCAGGAACTTGGTTTTGATTTTTTAACCGATCTGCAGGCGGTGCATTATCCCGATAACAAAGGAGCAGAACTTGCCGTAGTATATCATCTGCACAATTGGAAGGAAAATGTGAGAATCCGTTTCAAAGTATTCACAGCCATTGAACAGCCGGACGTTTTTAGTGCGACTGCACTATACCAATCCGCCAATTTCATGGAAAGAGAAACCTATGATTTTTATGGTGTGAATTTTGTTGGTCATCCCAACCTCATCCGGATTTTAAATGTGGATGAGATGGATTATTTCCCTTTGAGAAAAGAATATCCTTTGGAAGACCAAACCAGAATCGATAAAGACGACGAAATGTTCGGAAGAGGATAAATTTAAAAAAGAAAAAGTCATCAGACACCAACATGAGTGAACACATACTTTTACCGGAAGGAAGTCTTGAAAAACAGACAACCACGCTAAACCTCGGACCTACGCATCCAGCGACGCATGGTGTGTTTCAGAATATTCTGGAACTCGATGGGGAGCGTGTGATGAAAGCGACATCCACAGTGGGATACATTCATCGCGCCTTCGAAAAAATCGCAGAGAGAAGGGCTCTATACCAGATCACTCCTCTGACTGATCGCTTGAATTACTGTTCTTCACCCATCAACAATATGGGCTGGCACCTCACTTGCGAAAAATTACTTGGAGTGTCTACACCAAAGCGTGTCGATTATCTGCGTGTCATCATCATGGAGCTTGCCAGAATCGCTGATCATCTTATCTGCAATTCCATTGTGGGTGTAGATAGTGGCGCTTACTCTGGGTTTTTGTATGTGATGCAATATCGTGAGCTGATTTATGAAATATATGAGGAAGTATGTGGATCTCGCTTGACCACCAACATTGGAAGAATCGGTGGTTTCGAACGCAATTTCACCAATGCCGCTTTTGAAAAACTCGAGAAATTTCTGGATGAAAAAACCGGTTATCCGGCGCAGCTGAGAGAGTTTGAAAAATTATTCACCCGCAACCGAATCTTCATGGAAAGAACCATCGGTTGTGGTCCTATAAGTGCTGAAAGAGCGAAGAACTACGGATTCACCGGACCTAACCTACGTGCGGCAGGAATAGATTACGATGTCCGTCATCACAATCCATACAGCAGTTACGAAGATTTTGATTTCGCTATTCCGGTAGGTACTACAGGAGATTGCTACGATCGCTTCCTCGTTAGAAACGAAGAGATGTGGCAAAGTCTTTCCATCATCAAACAAGCGTATCGCAAAGTGCAAGGTTTCACCGGTGCGGAAGCAGATGTATACCATGCGGATGTACCTGCATATTATCTGCCGGAGAAAAAGGATGTGTATACCAAGATGGAAGCCTTGATCTATCATTTCAAAATCATAATGGGTGAAGCGGATATCCCTGCAGGTGAGGTATATCATTCAGTGGAAGGAGCAAACGGAGAACTGGGTTATTATCTGATCAGCGATGGAGGCAGAACGCCATACCGTTTGCATTTCAGAAGACCATGCTTCATTTATTATCAAGCTTATCCTGAACTGATTCAAGGTGGTATGTTGAGCGATGCGGTGATTACGATGAGCAGTCTGAATTTGATTGCCGGAGAGTTGGATGCGTAATAAATGATTTTGGATTAGTGATTTTGGATTAGGGATTATGGATTTGAGATTGAAGGTTAAACTTACCAAACGCACTAAAGATAAGATTCGAGGCAGATTTGAAACCTTAAGAACTTTTTGAACTTTTAATATGATACAGTTTACGGATAAAACGATGTCGAGGGTTAATGAGATCATTTCACGTTATCCCGACGGAAAACAAAAAAGCGCGCTCTTGCCTGTACTTCATCTTGCACAGGTGGAATTTGGTGGCTGGCTTGATGTGCCAACCATGGATTACGTGGCTTCGATATTGAACATAGAGCCGATTGAAGTGTATGAAGTGGCAAGTTTTTATAGTATGTACAATTTGAAACCTGTAGGCAAACATGTTTTCGAGGTTTGTCAGACCGGTCCCTGCATGCTCAGAGGATCAGACGATATCATCGACTACATCAAAAAGAAACTGAACATAAGTGTCGGAGAAACAACAGCGGATGGCATGTTCACCCTGAAAACGGTGGAATGTCTTGGTGCTTGTGGTTATGCACCGATGATGCAGATGGGAAAAACATATCGCGAGCACCTGACCAAAGAAAAAGTGGATGCGATTATTGAAGAATGCAGGTCTAAAATGAATTAATCATGGGAAGAAAATTACTTTTAGAAAAAGCGGGTGTAGAAGGCATAAGATTCTTCGAAACCTATCGCCGTGAAGGAGGATACAAGAGTGTTGAAAAAGCATTCAAAATGCAGCCTTCCGATATTGTGGAGGAAGTGAAGAAAAGCGGACTGAGAGGCAGAGGTGGCGCCGGTTTCCCAACAGGCATGAAATGGAGTTTTCTGGCAAAGCCTGAAGGAGTGCCTCGTTACTTGGTTGTTAATGCCGATGAAAGTGAACCTGGTACTTTCAAAGATAGATACCTGATGGAGTTTATTCCCCATCTGCTGATTGAAGGAATGATCGTTTCTTCGTTCGCTTTGGGAAGCAACACCAGCTACATATACATACGTGGAGAATATGACTGGGTTTCAGACATTCTGGAAGAGGCGATCATCGAAGCTCGTCAGCATGGATGGCTCGGAAAAAATATACAGGGTAGCGGCTTCGATTGCGACATTCACGTACAACGTGGAGCAGGTGCTTATATCTGCGGAGAAGAAACCGCTTTGCTAGAGTCTTTGGAAGGAAAAAGAGGAAATCCGAGAATCAAACCTCCATTCCCGGCGGTTAAAGGTCTCTGGGGCTGTCCGACTGTAGTGAATAATGTAGAAACCATTGCAGCGGTTGTTCCCATCATCAACGAAGGCGGAGAAGCATACGCAAGCATAGGTGTTGGAAAATCCACAGGAACAAAATTGATCTCCGCTTGCGGCAATATCAACAAACCAGGTGTTTACGAAATAGATATGACTATCTCTGTGGAAGAGTTCATCTACAGCGAAGAGTACTGCGGAGGAATTGCCAATGGTAAAAAACTGAAGGCTTGCATTCCCGGTGGATCTTCTGTTCCCATTCTTCCTGCCAACCTGCTATTGACTACAGCTAAGGGTGAAAAAAGAATGATGAATTATGAGAGTTTGAGCGATGGCGGATTCGCAACTGGTTCCATGATGGGTTCCGGTGGATTCATTGTTTTGGATGAAGACCAATGCATCGTTCGTCATACATATTCTTTGGCCCGTTTCTATCGTCATGAAAGTTGCGGACAATGCAGTCCATGCAGAGAAGGAACAGGTTGGATGGAAAAATTATTATTGAAAATTGAATCTGGAAAAGGGGAGATGAGTGATATTGATTTGCTTTGGGATATCCAAAGAAAAATCGAAGGCAATACCATTTGTCCACTTGGTGATGCTGCAGCTTGGCCTGTAGCTGCCGCTATTCGTCACTTCCGTGATGAATTTGAATGGCATGTGAAAAATCCGGAAAAATGTTTGACCCAGAATTACGGATTGGCTCATTACGCAGATCCAATTCATGTTCCTGTTCAATAATGAAGAACATAGGAAAGAAGTTTTCGTATACTTTCCAACAATAGATAGCTGAATTTTTTGAATAATAATTATGCAAGAAGAATCAAAAAAAATTAAAGTCACCATCGACAACATTACTGTTGATGTGGAGCCTGGTACCACCATTTTACATGCTGCTCGCATGATTGGTGGCGACGTTACTCCTCCTGCGATGTGCTATTACAGCAAACTGGAGGGTAGCGGAGGAAAATGCCGTACTTGCCTGGTTGAGGTTGCTGCGGGTTCGGCCGCGGATCCAAGACCCATGCCTAAATTGGTTGCCAGTTGCCGCACGGGTGTCATGGATGGAATGGTGGTGAAAAACATCACCAGCGATAAAGTGGCTGATGCCAGAGCCGGTGTCGTGGAATTTCTCTTGCTGAATCATCCGCTGGATTGTCCGATTTGTGATCAGGCAGGCGAGTGCCATTTGCAAGATCTGGGTTATGACCACGGAAAAGAAGGAACTCGTTACGAATTTAAAAGAAGAACGTTCAAGAAAGAAGATATCGGTCCTTACATACAGCTTCATATGACTCGTTGCATTCTTTGCTACCGTTGTACATATGTGGCTTCTCAATTAACAGATAAGCGTGTTCATGGAGTCATAGATCGTGGCGATCATGCTGCCATTTCAACGTATATCTCCAAAGCGATTGACAATGATTTCAGTGGTAATATGATTGACGTTTGTCCGGTTGGTGCGCTAACGGATAAGACATTCCGTTTCAAAAACAGGGTTTGGTTCACCAAGCCGGTTGATGCACATCGAGCATGTACGACGCCAGGTTGTTGCGGAAAAGCCACACTTTGGCTCAGAGGCGACGAGGTGTTCAGGGTAACAGCCAGAAAAGACCAATGGGGCGAAGTTCAAAGCTATGATGGGAAGACCGGTTGGATTTGCAATACATGCAGATTCGAAACCAAAAAAACATCATCTTGGACAATCGAAGGTTTGACTGAAATCAGCAGACATTCGGTAATTGGCGTGAACAAATACAAGAAATTGGAAAAGCCTGAAGAAACGGTGGTCAAGGTGATGGATGGACACAAGCCCAAATTGCTGATGGATATTCACAGCGTCAGTGATGTAAATAATCCTGAAATTCATTTGAGTGACATCAACGGTCCAGCTCATTCAAACGATTTCAAAAAATAAAAGTCAATTCAACATGTATTTGTCAACGATAGATATTAGTCTGATTTTGGAAAAACTGATTCTGATTGTGGTAGTCGTATCAGCGTCTTTGGTTGTGGCCATGTATACCACATTCGCCGAAAGAAAGGTGGCTGCGGTACTTCAGGACAGGAGAGGTCCCAACAGAGCAGGGCCTTTCGGATTGTTGCAACCATTGGCCGATGGTTTGAAATTGTTTTTCAAGGAAGAAATCATACCAAATCTATCATCCAAATTTCTTTTCATTCTTGGTCCTGCTTTGGCGATGCTCACCGCTTGTATGACAAGTGCGGTTATTCCTTGGGGTGACCATATCGATTTTTTCGGACGTAACGTAAGCTTGCAAATTGCGGATGTAAACATCGGCATTCTGTATGTGTTCGGAGTCGTGAGTTTAGGTGTTTACGGAATCATGATCGGCGGATGGGCCAGCAACAACAAGTTTTCCCTAATGGGAGGACTTCGTGCCGCTTCACAAATCATAAGCTATGAACTTGCAATGGGAATTTCCTTGATTGCTTTGCTTATGATCACTGGAACCCTAAGCCTGAAAGAAATGGTAGTACAACAACAAGGCGGTTTTTGGAATATCGTGTACCAGCCACTGGGATTTCTTATTTTTCTGATTTGTTCTTTTGCGGAATGTAACAGAACACCCTTTGATCTTCCGGAAGCTGAAAATGAGTTGATTGGCGGTTACCATACCGAATATTCATCCATGAAACTCGGGTTCTACTTGTTCTCTGAATACATAAACATGTTTATCAGTAGCGTTGTGATGTCGACCCTGTTTTTTGGTGGGTATGATATCCCATTCTTTGATGAGTCAGTCTTGAGTCCGAATGTGGCCGCTATTCTGGGCATTGCCGCACTTATGACAAAAACATTGATTTTTATATTTTTATTCATGTGGGTAAGATGGACTATACCCAGATTCAGATATGATCAATTGATGCATCTCGGTTGGAGAATTCTGATACCGCTTGCATTGTTCAACATGCTTGCCACAGGAGCCGGTGTTTTGTATTTCAATTGATTGAATCAATATAACAGTGTACCTTAAACGAACTTAGAATATGTCAACATTAACCAATAAAGCAAAAGCAGTAGACAGAAGCCCGATGAGCTTCATGGAAAAGATGTATTTGCCGGCTATTGCCAAAGGGATGATGATCACTTTCAGTCACATCTTCAAGAAAAAACCTACGATCAATTATCCGGAAAAACAACGTCCTTTCAGTCCGGTTTTTCGTGGGTTACAAATTCTGAACAGAGATGAGGAAGGACGTGAGAATTGTACCGCATGCGGACTTTGTGCCGTCGCTTGTCCAGCGGAGGCCATCACCATGGAAGGTGCGGAGAGACTTCCGGGAGAAGAGCATTTGTATCGTGAGGAAAAATATGCAGCGAAATATGAGATCAACATGCTGCGTTGTATTTTTTGCGGACTATGCGAAGAAGCTTGTCCGAAAGATGCGATTTACCTCAGTGAAACATTCGCTCCAGCGGATTATCAGCGTAAGCAGTTTGTGTACAACAAACAAGAGCTTCTGATTCCCCATCCCAAAGAAAATCCCGAAGCGTATCAAAAAGCGCTTGGTAATCGTGCAAACAAAGCCACATCCAACTAATCTATCATCATGAATATTTCAACCATCGTTTTCTTATTGTTGTCTTTGATGGCCGTTGGCTCAGCCCTGATGATGATCATCAGCAAAAATCCGGTACACAGCGTATTGTGGCTGATTCTGGTTTTCTTTGCCATTTCCGGACATTATATTTTGCTCAACGCACAATTCCTCGCTGTAGTTAACATCATTGTTTATGCAGGTGCCATCATGGTACTATTCCTTTTTGTGGTGATGTTGATGAATCTAAATGCGGATACTGAGCCTATCAAAAATTACCGCATGCAACTTGTAGGCATATGCACGGGTGGAACACTTCTGCTCTTGCTGGTTCTTATTACAAACCGCATGGACGTTGAGCAATTGGTTGAAACCAATGCCGGCAATGCAGGCCTGATTAAAAATCTCGGTATGGTTCTTTTTAAACAATATGTCTTGCCTTTCGAAATCAGCAGTGTGCTGTTCCTGAGTGCCATGATCGGCGCTGTTGTGATTGGAAGAAAAGAGGAACCCATTGATCAAAACCCGAATTCATAAACATGGATATAAAAGCATACATAGCACTTTCACTCGTTCTATTCACCATCGGCATTGTCGGGGTTCTTGTCAGAAGAAACGCCATCATCATTTTTCTTTGTGTTGAATTGATGCTGAACGCGGTCAACCTCCTTCTGGTGGCATTTTCAAAAATGCATGCATTAAGCCCGGCAGCAAAAGCCTCGGCGAACTTTGCGGGAGATGCGCAGATTTTTGTCTTCTTCATCATGGTGGTCGCAGCAGCGGAAGTGAGTGTGGGACTAGCCATCATTGTGATGATGTTCAGAAACGTACATACGGTAGACATCAACTTTTTGAACCGTTTAAAAAATTAATTGAACCCTGTCGTAAAAGCGACAGCAGAATAATATATTTATGAGTAATACTTTTAATCTTGTCTGGCTGATTCCGGCTCTGCCTTTACTCGGTTTTCTGGTAAACGGACTCGGAAGGAAAAGTCTTGGAAAATCAGCATCCGGATTCATTGGTTCCGCAGTGGTCCTTGGTTCTTTCATCTTTAGTATCATGACCTTTATGGAGGTCAGACAAGGACACACCGGTGTGGTTCACTTTTTTGATTTTCTGAACGTATCTGGTTTGAAAGTCGCATTCAGTTTTCAGATAGACCAGCTCTCATCTTTATTTTTACTCATCATTACGGGCGTTGGCTTCTTGATTCATGTTTACTCCACTGCATACATGCATGATGAGGAAGGAAAAGATTTCGCGAAATATTTTGCTTATCTGAATTTATTCGTTTTTTCCATGTTGCTATTGGTGATGGGTGGAAATTACCTGATTCTTTTTGTGGGTTGGGAAGGAGTAGGACTTTGTTCATACTTATTGATTGGATATTGGTATGAAAACAACAATTACACGGATGCGGCCAAAAAGGCATTTGTGATGAACCGAATCGGTGATCTTGGTTTTTTGCTTGCATTGTTCTGGTTGATCGGAAAGACCGGTTCTATGGAATACGGACAGGTTCTACAAACCGCTACACTCTCCAAATTGACCGCTTTTGATATCACAGGAATCACCTTGTTGATGTTTGTTGGTGCCACAGGAAAAAGCGCACAGATACCTCTATTTACCTGGCTTCCTGATGCGATGGCTGGTCCGACGCCTGTCAGTGCGTTGATCCACGCGGCTACGATGGTTACGGCGGGTATTTATCTGATCGCCAGAAGCAATATCCTCTTTTCATCCGCAATCATAACCCAGCAAGTCATTACCATTGTAGGTTTGGCTACCGCCTTTCTTGCAGCTAGCATAGCATTGAAACAAAACGACATCAAGAAAGTACTGGCTTACTCTACGGTGAGTCAACTGGGATTCATGTTCCTTGCCTTAGGAACAGGAAACTATGTTGCAGCTGTGTTCCATGTGATGACGCATGCTTTCTTCAAAGCCCTGATGTTCTTGGGAAGCGGTTCTGTGATTCATGCCATGGGCGGAGAACAAGATATTCGCAACATGGGCGGACTTCACAAACACATGAAGATCACCAGCATCACTTTCTTAATTGGCTGTCTTGCCATTTCCGGCATCCCGGGTTTTTCAGGATTCTTCTCTAAAGATGAGATCCTTGCCGGTGCTTTCGGATACAATACTATCGTTTATTCGGTAGCGTTATTCACCGCATTGATGACCGCTTTTTACATGTTCCGACTCTACATTGTTACTTTTACCGGTAAATTCAGAGGTACGCACGATCAGGAACATCATTTGCATGAAAGTCCGAAAGCGATGACCATTCCTTTAATCATTCTTGCTATCCTCAGTATCATAGGAGGGTATATCGGGATCCCGGAAGTACTTGGAGGGCATCACCAATTGGCAGCATATTTATCTCCTGTCATTCCTCAAATCCACCACCATCTGAGTCATGAAACGGAACTGATCCTCATGGGGTTGTCAACCTTGTTGGTTGTATGTTCCATCACATTTGCATGGATTCGTTTCAGAAATTTCAAAATCAATCATAACCATAATTCTCTTGCTTCTTTCCTTGAGAACAAGTGGTACATAGATGAGCTCTATCAATTTGCAGTGGTAAAACCCATTCAAAAAGCCTCCTCACTGTTTCAGCTTTTTCTGGAAAACAGAATTATTGACGGTTCGGTGAATGGGGTAGGTAAATTGGTTAACTATGGCAGTAGACAACTTCGTTTGCTTCAAAGCGGACAAGTAGGCGCATATGTGCTGCTGATGGTCATAGGTATGCTGATATTATTTGTCATTCAATTTTTTGTTTCCTAAATCTTTTACATTGGGCACTTATTTTTCATTTCCCGACTTGTTGATTTGGCTTCCTATGGTAGCCGGACTACTCTGCTTCTTGCCGGCGTTACGAAGTCAAAGCAAGAATCTATCGTTGCTGTTTTCCCTCTGTATACTGGGCGTTTCAATCGCCAGTCTCTTTTTTACCAATGATGGGAAATACCTTACGTATAACCATGTCAGTTATATATGGTTGAAATACCTGGGAGCAAACTATTACATCGGTCTTGATGGTGTTGGTCGTTCTTTGACCTTGCTAACTGCCATTGTATTCCCAATGATCATCGGAAGTAATTTCAAAAAAGAAATCTCGAATACCCATTCTTTCTATGGACTGCTTATGTTCAGCCAGGCTGGATTGATGGGCGTATTCATGGCGATGGATGCTTTGAGTTTTTATTTTTTCTGGGAGCTTGCATTGGTTCCTGTTTATTTTCTGGCAAGCAGATGGGGTGGAGAAAAGGCCATCGCTTCCACATTCAAATTCTTCGTATATACTTTTGCAGGTTCTCTGCTGATGCTGGTTGGCATCATATATATATACCTTCATACCGGAGGTAGAACTTTTGAAGATGGTACCATCGCGCCTCATTCCTTTTCACTATCTGCATTCTATCAGGCCACATTAAGTACAGTGGAACAAACATGGCTATTCATTTTGTTCTTCATCGCATTTGCCATCAAAATGCCGATTTTCCCTTTCCATACTTGGCAACCAGACGCTTACGACCAGTCTTCTACTCCTGTTACGATGGTGATGAGTGCCGTTATGGTGAAGATGGGATTGCTGGGTGTTTATCGTTGGCTCATTCCAATGTTCGGTCAGGCAGACCATATGCTGTATCATATTGCTATTTTGTTGTCTGTTATTGGTATCGTTTATGCAAGCTGCCTTGCGATGGTACAGGACAACATAAAAAAACTTGTCGCATATTCTTCAATCGCCCACATCGGACTCATGAGTGCAGCCCTTTTCTCAATGAAAAAAATAGGCGTTCAGGGAGTATTTCTTCAAATGTTCAACCACGGCATCAATATAGTTGGTATATGGATTGTAGTGGAAATCATCGAAAGAAAAACAGGAATCAAGAAGATCGCTGAATTGGGTGGTTTGGCTAAAAAAGCACCAGCACTCACCATATTCCTTGTTATCATCTCATTTGCAAATATCGCACTACCCCTGACAAATGCATTCCCGGGAGAATTCATGCTGTTCAGCGGATTGTATCAATATAATCCATGGTTGGCCATGGTGGCAGGTTTGGGCGTGATATTGTCGGCAGTGTATACCCTTAACATGGTTCAAAAGGTTTTTTACGGAACCATCAAAGATTCAACATCAGCTGTGTCGGACATCGAAATGCATGAGAAATTGGTTTTGTCTTTCATCATTTTGATCATATTTACAGCAGGTGTGTATCCACAGCCGCTTATTGATCTGACCAAGTCTTCAACCGATCAGTTTTTCACCATCATCAAATAACGAAATCAAGCAGCATAAGACATGAATGCAATAATTATCAGCGCAATTTGGGGAGTATTGTTGATGTTCTCTGGCGCGTTCCTGAAGAACAAATCGATTCCCAAATATCTTGCCTTGTTTGGAGCGGTTCTCGCCCTGTCTTCGACTTGTTTGGAAATGAAAACAGGACATTCCTTTTTCAGCTTCCCTGTTTTTGATATGATCAAGACGGATGCGTTCAATCTGCTTTTCATCGATGTGATTTTTTTCATCATGGTTATCTATTTCCTTTTGAATGCGGATGAAATTTCAAAGGTAGGACAGCATGTCGCGGAATATTACGCTTTGATTTTTTTCATACTCAGCGGTATTGCTATAGCTGCCACTTTCAATACGTTGCTAATGTTGTTCATCGGAATAGAAATCATATCTATTCCTTTATACATACTCACAGGAAGCGATAAACGAAATTTGAAGAGCAACGAGGCGGCTTTGAAATATTTTCTTATGGGCGCCTTCTCAACCGGTATCATGCTTATGGGTATCGCTTTAGTGTATGGTGGAAATCCGAACGCTTCATTTTACATAGATAAAATAGATATGGGCCATGGTCAGATGCCTGTCTTCATCGCGATGGGACTGGTATTCATGCTTGTCTCCATGTCCTTCAAGGTTTCAGCCGCACCGTTTCATTTTTGGACACCGGATGTATACGACGGAGCGCCTACCGTATTCACCTCTTTCATGAGCACTGTAGTGAAAGCGGCCGGTTTCTTCGCATTTCTCAGGTTGTTTGAAAACGCTTTCGGTTCGATGCATAATCAGTGGCAGACCATGGTGGCATGGATCACATTCGCCACCTTGATGATCGGAAACATAACTGCCGTCTTCCAACAAAGCGTAAAAAGAATGCTTGCCTATTCGAGCATAGCGCAGGCAGGCTTCATGATGCTGGCTGTTTTCGCCTTGAATGTGAAAGCAAAAGAAGGCATTTTACTGTACACCGCGGCGTATAGTTTGGCAACCATTGGAATTTTCGGAGTCCTCAGCAAAATGCAGGATTACACCATCGATGGATTCAACGGATTGGGTAAAACAAAACCGCTAATGGCGCTTGCCGCAACCATTTTTTTACTTTCCCTTACCGGTATACCTCTGACGGCTGGTTTTCAAAGCAAGTTTTTTCTTTTGATCTCGGCTGTTGAAAATGGAAACCATATATGGCTGGTTATCGCAGCGGTTTTATTTGCTGCTATCAGTGCCTACTATTATTTCAGAATCATTCAGGCCATGTATTTCAAATCGCCCGAATCTGAAGAGCAGATTGTTTATCCTGTTTCTATCGGTCATACATTTATGTTATTAGTGATCGCTACTCTGATTCTGGTCATAGGGATCTATCCAGAATTGGTGATTGGATGGATGTATAGATAAGATGCAAATCACCTGCACTTGTCAAAACGGCATCCCAAGCTTTTGTATCTTTGAAAAAACAAGGATATGACACAAAGCGATATCTTCTCGCTTTCCTGGAAATATATAAAAGGAAACAAACTCCGTACATCCATTACCGTTATCATCATAGCGTTAGGTATCTTCGCTTTGATACTCATCATCACGGCCATTCAGGCTGCCAGCAATAGTCTTACTTTGAGCTTCTCCACCATGGGTTCAAATGCCTTCAGCATCAGATACAAGGAGAGGACGATGCGTTTTGGTCATAGGGGAAGGTCTGAAGCCACCAAGTCTACCAAAAAAGCACTCAATGAAAAGAAATCCAATCTGGGCAGACCGATTACCATCGATGAATCAAAGCTTTTTTGTGAACGCTATACTTTCCCGGGTGCTGTTTGCGGAATAGGAGTCAGAGGGCCTGCCAATGTGGTGGTGAATACAAGCAGAACAAAAACCAATCCTGATACAAATGTGTTTGGCGGAGATGAGCAGTATCTCACCCTGAATGGGTATGAGATAGCCACAGGAAGGAATTTTACAAAAGCAGAAGTGCAATCAGGTATCAATGTTTGCATGTTGGGTAATGGGGTTGCCGAAAAATTGTTCGGCAAAAACAAAGAAAAAGCCATTGATGCCGTTGTTCGGGTGGATCATATTCCTTACAGGGTGATCGCAGTGCTGGAGGACAAAGGTTCAAGCGCATTTTTCAACACCAGTAAAATCGTATTGACGAGTTATAACAATATCAGAAGGGTATTTGCTTCTGAAGGAGCAAACTATACCTTGGCAGTAAAAGTGAACGATTTGAAACTGATGAACATGGCGATTGGAGAAGCGACCGCTATTTTCAGACCCATCAGAAAAATAAAAGTAACCGAAGCTGACAATTTTTACATCGACAAAAGCGACAGCATCGCAGAATCTTTGCTCACCAATCTGGGATTTTTGGAAAAAGGCACGATCGGAATCGCATTCATCACCCTTATTGGTGCCGCAATTGGACTCATGAACATCATGCTGGTGGCTGTGAATGAAAGAACGAAAGAAATAGGATTGGCCAAAGCACTCGGAGCTACGAGAGCTGTAATCAGAGCACAGTTCCTTTTTGAATCAGTGTTGATCAGTCTGATGGGTGCCGTTGCAGGAATCATTTCCGGTATTGCACTTGGTAATGTGGTTGCCATTTTGCTGCACACCGGACTCGTTATTCCTTGGATTTGGGTAGGAGCGGGTATTTTGGTTTGTTTTCTTGTAGGTTTGATTGCGGGACTTTATCCGGCCAACAAAGCAGCCAAAATGGACCCAATTGTCGCACTTCGTTATGAGTAACCGTTTTTTGCCGTTAAATTAACATTAACGACCCCTCTTTTTTTAATCAGTTTATTGGAGATTTACCAATATTTATTAACTTGTCGCCTAATCATGTTGAGGTAAGAAAAATATCATCTCCTCTCATGATAAGAATCTTTTAGATAACAAAACCATAAAAAAAAGTTTGTCATGGCAGAAACAAAAACAGCTGCAAAAAACGCTTCAGCTCAAGCAAAGAAATCCAACAACATGATCTCATTACTGGCACCGGTATTGTGTCTGCTTGCCGGTTACATTATCTGGAGATTTATTCTCGGAGCACCGGACAATTTCGGTGTAGGTGGTGAAAATGGCGGATTCTGGCCAGAGAGAGATGCTCCTAAAACAGCATTGAGCAAAATGTATCTTGGTGGTATCATCGTACCAATCCTTATCGGTTCTATGTTGACCATGCTTACTTTCGTGGTTGAACGTTTCTTGACCATCTCTAAAGCATCAGGAACTTCAAACAACGCTGATTTCGTTCGCAAAGTACAATACCATTTGGCGAACAAGAATGTTGACGCGGCTATCGCAGAGTGTGATAAGCAAAAAGGATCTGTTGGTAATGTAATGAAGGCGGGTCTTCATCGCTATAAAGAAATGATGAGCAACAACGAATTGAGCACAGACCAAAAATTGGCTGCCATCCAAAAAGAAGTGGAAGAAGCAACCGCACTGGAATTGCCAATGCTTGAAAAAAACCTCGTTTTTCTTTCAACCATCGCTTCAGTTGCAACCCTCCTTGGACTGCTAGGAACCGTATTGGGTATGATTCGTTCATTCTCCGCTTTGGGTGAAGACAGTGGCGGTGGAGCTGCTGCAAGCAAACTGTCTGTAGGTATCTCTGAGGCCCTTTACAACACGGCATTGGGTATCGGCACTTCAGCTTTCGCTATCATTTTCTACAATATTTTCACAACCAAAATCGACGGCATCACTTACGGTATCGATGAGTCCGGATTTACCTTGACACAATCTTATGCTTCTTTGTACAAATAATAAAAATCAATATTGATTTGTATTGAATTTGTGTCATTGAAAAAAAAGGAATAATAAAATGCCAAAAGTAAAAATACCCCGAAAAAGTACGACAATCGACATGACGGCAATGTGCGACGTTGCCTTTCTATTGTTGTCGTTCTTTATTCTGGCCACAAAACAAAAACCACCGGAAGTATTGGCGGTGACTCCACCGAATTCGGTTTCATCCAAGGCTGCTCCTGAAAAATCAATCTTGGTTACCTTGACCAAAGAGGGAAAGGTTTTTCTCATGCTTGGTGATGAAACCAAGAAAGCGGATATTCTCAGCAACATCAATGCTGTTAAAGGATTGAACCTTTCAGCAGGCGAACTTGCCAAATGGAATAAAACCCAGTTCATCGGAATGCCTCTGAACCAAATCAAAGGTTCTTTGAGTCGGGAAGTCGAAATTCCTGCTTCCAAGTTGCCTGGAATTCCTTGCGATTCCGTCAACAATGAAATGATTGATTGGATGAAGAGCATTACCAATGTTTATGCAGGAACAGATCAGCGTCAACTGCAGGAGATGTTGCTGATCAAAGGAGACAATTCAGCATTGTATCCTGCATTCAAAAAAGTTAAAGAGGCCTTTAAAAAGAACGAGATCTATAAGTTCAGGATTGTTACCAACGGAGAAGCTGTACCTGTCGGTTCAGAATTGTATCTCGATCAATCCAAGGCCGGAAATTAATCACCCATAAAATCTACCTAAATGGCAGAAATGGACACCTCGTCGGGTGGCGGACATAAAAAAGGCCCCGGCGTCAAAAAAGGAAAAAAACTCTCTACCCGCGTAGATCTCACACCCATGGTGGATTTGGGATTTCTACTCATCACATTCTTTGTGTTCACTACGACCATGAGCCAATCTACGGCGATGAATATGAATGAACCTAAAGATGATGATACCACCCAACAGCTGAAAGTGAAAAATTCAGGTGCGATGACCATCTTATTGGGTAAAGCGGATCAGGTATATTACTATTACGGACAGCTTGACCCTAACAAACTGAGTGAACAGTTCAAGAGTACCACATTCAAGCAAATCAGAGATGAAATCGTTGCCAAGAAAAAGGTTACTCCAATCGATGATCTGATGTATATCATCAAGTCCGACGACGAATCAACTTTTAGAAATGCCATTGATATCCTCGATGAGATGAGTATATGTAATGTGCCTCCCGGACACTATGCAGAAGTGGATATGACAGACACAGAAAAGCTGCTTATTCAAAAAACAGAGGAAGCTAACGGAATAAAGTAGAATTGAATTTATGGAATCGGCCTCAACACCGAATCTAACCAAAAAAATTATCCCATGGATGTAAACAAAATTATGAACTCCGATCTGCTCGACATTGTTTTCGACGGAAGGAACAAAGAGTATGGGGCATATGAACTTAGGAAGACTTACCAAAAAAGAATGGTAATCGCCTTGGTTTCAACTGCTGCTTTACTACTTGTTATCTTTCTGGGAACCGTGTTGGCTAATGTCATGCAAAATGGCAAATCAGAAGAATCATTCGACGTGATCGACACACAAATGGCTGAAGTGAAAAAGGATGAACCACCACCGCCACCCCCGCCACCCCCGCCGCCTGCACCACCACCCCCGCCGGAAGTGAATCAAATCAAATTCACCCCTCCTAAAATTGTGAAAGATGAAGAGGTGAAGCCGGATGAAAAAATTGAGGAAATAAAAGAAGACCAGGTCATTTCCACCAAGACGGTAGAAAGTGACAACACCAATCAAATCGTACAGGCTCCCATCGACGATAATTCCAAAGCAGTTGAAATGCCTAAAGAAGACGATGAGAACAAGGTGTTCACAAAAGTGGAAGTGGAAGCCGATTATCCTGGGGGATCATCAGCATGGAGAAAATATCTTTCCAATAATCTGGATAGTGAAGTACCGGGTTCTAATGGTGCACCTCCCGGACAGTACACTGTAATCGTAAGATTCATTGTGGCTAAAGATGGAAGTGTAACAGATGTTCAGGCAGAAAGCAACCATGGTTATGGAATGGAGCAAGAATCCATCAGGGCAATCAAGAAGTCTGGTAGATGGACACCTGCTGTTCAAAATGGAAGAAACGTAACCGCGTACAAGAGACAGCCGATTACGTGGGTTGTTTCAGAATAATCTCATACTTTTTAATAATGCCTCTCGACCATCGGGAGGCATTATTTATTTAACCACTTCGGCAGAATAGAAATAAATTTGCTGCATGAACAAGATATCAGGTTGGAAAGATACGATTGTAGCACCTGCAACAGCGCCAGGCATAGCTGCAATCGGAGTGATCAGAGTCAGTGGACCTGATGCCATAAACCTGGTCAATCATCTGTTCCCGAATAAAGACCTTACGATTCAAAAAACACATACGCTACATTTTGGAACGATACAATGGAATGGAGAGATTATAGACGAAGTGTTGATCTCGCTATTCAAAGCCCCCAAAAGTTATACGGGAGAAAATACGGTAGAGATCAGTGGACATGGAAGTCCGTATGTTATGCAGCAGATTTTGCAGGCACTTGTTGCAAACGGCGCACGTATGGCTAAGCACGGAGAATTCACCCAACGTGCCTTTATCAATGGAAAATTGGACCTCACACAAGCTGAGTCTGTTGCGGATTTGATTGTTGCCAACACACAATCCGCACAACGATTTGCCATACATAATTTGAGAGGCGGATTTTCGCTCCAATTGAAGCAGATGAGAGAGCAATTGATACAGTTTGCCTCTCTGATAGAATTGGAGCTAGATTTTGCAACCGAAGATGTGGAATTTGCAGACAGGGCTCGTTTTCACACACTGATTAATGACATTGAAAAAGTAATCATTGAATTGATTGCCTCTTTTCAGTTAGGGAATGTGGTGAAAAACGGAGTGAGTGTTGCCATCATTGGAAAACCCAATGCCGGAAAATCAACCTTATTGAATGCCTTGCTCAAAGAGGAAAGAGCCATTGTTAGTGAGATAGCCGGTACAACACGCGATACCATTGAGGAGACGTTGAATATTGATGGTGTTCTGCATAGAATCATTGATACGGCAGGCATACGTGAGAATAGTGTTGATCAGATTGAAAACATTGGGATAGAGCGGAGT